>NZ_JBWQTU010000068.1:0-523 GCF_056619925.1 Halalkalibacter sp. HAAS-P013 | reverse complement strand
CTTTTGGGAGCTAGCCGCCTAAGGTGGGACAGATGATTGGGGTGAAGTCGTAACAAGGTAGCCGTATCGGAAGGTGCGGCTGGATCACCTCCTTTCTATGGAGTTTAACTCTAGTCGACAGACAACTTTGGTTGTTTGAAGCTTTGGTCTTTTGTTCAGTTTTGAAGGAACTTCCTTCAATTATATAGTGGCTAACTTTGTTAAATAGAAGTTAGGTACTCGGTTCTTTGAAAACTAGATAATGCAAATAGAAACAATGTTAGTTTTATCGGTATCTTATTTATAAGAGAAGATCAAACGAGCATGTCAAGAATTCAAAAACGACTTTTTCAAATAGATCGTTTTTGGCAATGAGCTTCGAGCAGTTCGAGGAAGCGAGTGGTTGAAAGAATGGAGCGTACACCCGTACGTGACATGACTGAGATCCACGAAGCTGACGAAGAAATGCGAAGAAGATCTGCAGCCAAAATGGTTAAGTTAGAAAGGGCGCACGGTGAATGCCTTGGCACTAGGAGCCTACGAA
>NZ_JBWQTU010000067.1:0-580 GCF_056619925.1 Halalkalibacter sp. HAAS-P013 | reverse complement strand
CCTTTTGGGAGCTAGCCGCCTAAGGTGGGACAGATGATTGGGGTGAAGTCGTAACAAGGTAGCCGTATCGGAAGGTGCGGCTGGATCACCTCCTTTCTATGGAGTTTAACTCTAGTCGACGAACAACGTTTAGTTGTTTGACGCTTGTGCTTTGGTTCAGTTTTGAGAGAATTCACTCTCAATTAATATAGAAGAAACTGATTTGATATTAAAAGATCAGTGGCTTTTGGTTCTTTGAAAACTAGATAATGCAATAGAAACAATGTTAGTTTTATCGGAGTCTTGTTTGTAAAACAAGACAAGAGATCAAACGAGCATGTCAAGAATTCAAAAACGACTTTTTTATAATAGATCGTTTTTGGCAAAGAGATTCGAGCAGTTCGAGGAAGCGAGTGGTCGAAAGAATGGAACGTACACACGTACGTGACATGACTGAGATCCACGAAGCTGACGAAGAAATGCGAAGAAGATCTGCAGCCAAAATGGTTAAGTTAGAAAGGGCGCACGGTGAATGCCTTGGCACTAGGAGCCTACGAAGGACGCGACGAACGGCGAAACGCCTCGGGGAGCTGTAAGTGAG
>NZ_JBWQTU010000066.1:0-580 GCF_056619925.1 Halalkalibacter sp. HAAS-P013 | reverse complement strand
GATGTTGGCTTAGAAGCAGCCACCATTTAAAGAGTGCGTAATAGCTCACTGGTCGAGTGACTCTGCGCCGAAAATGTACCGGGGCTAAACGTATCACCGAAGCTATGGATTGACACCTTCTGGTGTCAGTGGTAGGGGAGCGTTCTAAGTGCAGCGAAGTCAGACCGAGAGGACTGGTGGAGCGCTTAGAAGTGAGAATGCCGGTATGAGTAGCGAAAAGAGGGGTGAGAATCCCCTCCGTCGAAAGCCCAAGGTTTCCTGAGGAAGGCTCGTCCGCTCAGGGTCAGTCGGGACCTAAGCCGAGGCCGAAAGGCGTAGGCGATGGACAACAGGTTGAAATTCCTGTACCACCTCCTCACCGTTTGAGTAATGGGGGGACGCAGAAAGGTAGGGTAAGCGCGCTGATGGATATGCGCGTCCAAGCAGTTAGGCTGGAAAGTAGGCAAATCCGCTTTCCATAAAGGCTGAGCTGTGATGGCGAGGGAAATATTAGTACCGAAGTTCCTGATCCTACACTGCCTAGAAAAGCCTCTAGCGAGGTGAGAGGTGCCCGTACCGCAAACCGACACAGGTAGGCGAG
>NZ_JBWQTU010000065.1:0-595 GCF_056619925.1 Halalkalibacter sp. HAAS-P013 | reverse complement strand
CGTATCGGAAGGTGCGGCTGGATCACCTCCTTTCTATGGAGTTTAACTCTAGTCGATGTATGGTCTTGGACCATATACGCTTTGGTCTTTTGTTCAGTTTTGAAGGAACTTCCTTCAAAAAATTGCTCCTGCGTCTACGAGTAACGCTACGAAGTTAGCTTTCTCGGAGCATGGCAGCAAGAAGCGCTTACTGAGAAGAATTGCATGGTGTAATTGAAGTCAGTAGCCAGGTTCTTTGAAAACTAGATAATGCAAATAGAAACGAAATGTAAGTTTACCGGTCTTATTATATAAGAGAAGGTCAAACGAGCATGTCAAGAATTCAAAAACGACTTTTTCAAATAGATCGTTTTTGGCAAAGAGCTTCGAGCAGTTCGAGGAAGCAAATGGCCGAAAGAATGGAGCGTACACCCGTACGTGACATGACAGAGGTCCGTGAAGCTGACGAAGAAATGCGAAGAAGATCTGAAGCCAAAATGGTTAAGTTAGAAAGGGCGCACGGTGAATGCCTTGGCACTAGGAGCCTAAGAAGGACGCGACGAACGGCGAAACGCCTCGGGGAGCTGTAAGTGAGCTTTGATCCGAGGATATCCGA
>NZ_JBWQTU010000064.1:0-597 GCF_056619925.1 Halalkalibacter sp. HAAS-P013 | reverse complement strand
TCAACTAACATGGTCTCCTGAACAGATCGCTGGACGGTTAGTTGAACTAAAACTATCATTCAAAACGATTTATCGTTGGCTCTATCTTGGACTGCTAAATAAGGTGGATATCACAGTCCTTCGTCACAAAGGAAAACGTCAAAAACCCGTTGAAACCAGAGGGCGATTTAACATTGGAACCTCCATTACTGAACGCCCAAAAGAGGTAAAGAAAAGAACGACTTTTGGACATTGGGAACTTGATACGATGGTCTCAAGTCGCGGGAAAAGTAAAGGGTGTTTTGCTACCTTTGCCGAACGGAAAACACGGATGTACCTTGCAGTAAAGATGGATAATCGTAGTTCTTCATCAATGGAAACAGCCATTTTAAACATGTTTGCAATGTATCCCCCAGGTGTTTTTATGACATCTACTGTTGATCGCGGGAAAGAGTTTGCGTGCTATTCGAGCATTGAAGAACAGGTAGATATGTCTATTTACTTTGCTGATCCATACTCTTCATGGCAGCGTGGAACCAACGAGAATGCCAATGGCCTCTTACGTGAATTCTTCCCTAAGAAGACCGATCTAGCTCAAATACCAGAAGAAGATTTAGA
>NZ_JBWQTU010000063.1:0-634 GCF_056619925.1 Halalkalibacter sp. HAAS-P013 | reverse complement strand
ACTTCATGCCAAATATTTTAAGTGTTTTGATTGTCGGATTTATCTTTAACTATATTTTTGCGGTATTTCTTCCGTCTATTGCTCAAAATCTTGGGATGACGACACTTGCAACCAATATCCTAGGTAACCCGGACTTAGCTTGGGTTGGGATTGTGATTGTTGCCGTATGGCAGGCTGCTGCATTCAATGTCATTCTTTATTTAGCAGGACTTGCAACGATTGATCAAGGGCTTTATGAAGCATCCAATTTAGATGGTGCAAACAAATGGCAAGAGTTCTGGAAAATTACGTTCCCACTTATTGCTCCATTCTTCACAATCAACATGGTTCTTGCGATGAAGAACTTCTTAATGGTCTTTGACCACATTATGGCATTAACAGGAGGGGGACCAGGACGTTCAACCGAGTCTATTTCTCTATTAATCTACCGTGGTGGTTTCCAAGGTGGAGAGTTTGCCTACCAATCAGCTAATGCGGTCATTTACTTCATCGTCATTGTCACGATTTCTATTATCCAAATTCGTTTCTTGCAGAAGCGGGAGGTGCAAATGTAATGATGACGAAAAAAATAAACTGGACTGTCACGACATTACTTATCGTTGGATCGATCGTTATTTTGTTTCCCCTTTATTTA
>NZ_JBWQTU010000062.1:0-635 GCF_056619925.1 Halalkalibacter sp. HAAS-P013 | reverse complement strand
CTATGTATTCAGATACGGGTACCATCCCATTACGGATGGTGGGTTCCCCCATTCGGATATCCTCGGATCAAAGCTCACTTACAGCTCCCCGAGGCGTTTCGCCGTTCGTCGCGTCCTTCTTAGGCTCCTAGTGCCAAGGCATTCACCGTGCGCCCTTTCTAACTTAACCATTTTGGCTTCAGATCTTCTTCGCATTTCTTCGTCAGCTTCGTGGTTCTCAGTCATGTCACGTAGTAAACTACGCTCCATTCTTTCGACCACTCGCTTCCTCGAACTACTCGAAGCTCTTTGCCAAAAACGATCTATTTTAAAAAAGTCGTTTTTGAATTCTTGACGTTCGTTCAACTTCTCTTATAAATAAGATACCGATGAACTTACTATTGTTTCTATTGCATTATCTAGTTTTCAAAGAACCAAAAGCCACCGATCTATTTGATATCAAATCAGTTTCTTCTATATTAATTGAGAGTAAGTTCTCTCAAAACTGAACAAATAGCACAAGCGTCAAACAACTAAAAGTTGTCTGTCGACTAGAGTTAAACTCCATAGAAAGGAGGTGATCCAGCCGCACCTTCCGATACGGCTACCTTGTTACGACTTCACCCCAATCATCTGTCCCACCTTAGGCGGCTGGC
>NZ_JBWQTU010000061.1:0-683 GCF_056619925.1 Halalkalibacter sp. HAAS-P013 | reverse complement strand
GTCGTAACAAGGTAGCCGTATCGGAAGGTGCGGCTGGATCACCTCCTTTCTATGGAGTTTAACTCTAGTCGACAGACAACTTTGGTTGTTTGAAGCTTTGGTCTTTTGTTCAGTTTTGAGAGGACTCAAAACTCTCTATTTAAATGCTTTTGCTCCTGCGTCTACGAGCGTTTGCTAACGAAGCAAGCTTCCTCGGAGCAAGGCAGCATGAAGCAGTACAGAGCAGTGTTACATGAAGTAATTGAAGTCAGTAGCCTTGTTCAGTTTTGAGAGAACTCAAAACTCTCTATAATAATATGAGATCTATTTCTCACATACATGGTGGGGGCCTGTAGCTCAGCTGGTTAGAGCGCACGCCTGATAAGCGTGAGGTCGGTGGTTCGAGTCCACTCAGGCCCACCATAATATAACAACTAATCAAACGATTGTTTTAATTGATCGTTTGTTTAAAACGCTCGGGGCCTTAGCTCAGCTGGGAGAGCGCCTGCCTTGCACGCAGGAGGTCAGCGGTTCGATCCCGCTAGGCTCCACCAAAAATGCTAGATGGTTAAGTTAAATCAATAGCAAGGTTCTTTGAAAACTAGATAATGCAATAGAAACAATAGTAAGTTCATCGGTATCTTATTTATAAGAGAAGTTGAACGAACGTCAAGAATTCAAAAACGACTTTTTCAAATAGATCG
>NZ_JBWQTU010000060.1:0-789 GCF_056619925.1 Halalkalibacter sp. HAAS-P013 | reverse complement strand
CTCAGTCATGTCACGTAGTAAACTACGCTCCATTCTTTCGACCACTCGCTTCCTCGAACTACTCGAAGCTCTTTGCCAAAAACGATCTATTTTAAAAAAGTCGTTTTTGAATTCTTGACATGCTCGTTTGATCTTCTCTTATAAATAAGATACCGATAAAACTAACATTGTTTCTATTGCATTATCTAGTTTTCAAAGAACCTGGCTACTGACTTCAATTACATCATGTAATTCTTCTCAGTAAACACTTCATGCTGCCATGCTCCGAGAAAGCTAACTTCGTAGCGTTACTCGTAGACGCAGGAGCAATTTTTTGAAGGAAGTTCCTTCAAAACTGAACAAAAGACCAAAGCGTATATGGTCCAAGACCATACATCGACTAGAGTTAAACTCCATAGAAAGGAGGTGATCCAGCCGCACCTTCCGATACGGCTACCTTGTTACGACTTCACCCCAATCATCTGTCCCACCTTAGGCGGCTGGCTCCCAAAAGGGTTACCCCACCGACTTCGGGTGTTACAAACTCTCGTGGTGTGACGGGCGGTGTGTACAAGGCCCGGGAACGTATTCACCGCGGCATGCTGATCCGCGATTACTAGCAATTCCGGCTTCATGTAGGCGAGTTGCAGCCTACAATCCGAACTGAGAATGGCTTTATGAGATTGGCTCGACCTCGCGGTTTCGCTGCTCTTTGTACCATCCATTGTAGCACGTGTGTAGCCCAGGTCATAAGGGGCATGATGATTTGACGTCATCCCCACCTTCCTCCGGTTTGTCACCGGCAGTCAC
>NZ_JBWQTU010000058.1:0-816 GCF_056619925.1 Halalkalibacter sp. HAAS-P013 | reverse complement strand
ATCCTCGGATCAAAGCTCACTTACAGCTCCCCGAGGCGTTTCGCCGTTCGTCGCGTCCTTCTTAGGCTCCTAGTGCCAAGGCATTCACCGTGCGCCCTTTCTAACTTAACCAAATTGCTACAGATAACCTTCGTATTTCTTCGTCAGCTGCGTGGTCCTCAGTCATGTCACGTACGGGTGTACGCTCCATTCTTTCGGCCACTTGCTTCCTCGAACTACTCGGTTCTCTTTGCAATTACATTTTGGCTGCAGATCTTCTTCGCATTTCTTCGTCAGCTTCGTGGATCTCAGTCATGTCACGTAGTAAACTACGCTCCATTCTTTCGACCACTCGCTTCCTCGAACTGCTCGAAGCTCTTTGCCAAAAACGATCTATTTAAAAAAGTCGTTTTTGAATTCTTGACGTTCGTTCAACTTCTCTTATAAATAAGATACCGATGAACTTACTATTGTTTCTATTTGCATTATCTAGTTTTCAAAGAACCCAAATCTACTGATCTATTTGATATCAAATCAGTTTCTTCTATATTAATTGAGAGTAAGTTCTCTCAAAACTGAACAAGGCTACTGACTTCAATTACATCATGTAACACTTCTCAGTGACTGCTACGTGCTGCCTTGCTCCGAGGAAGCTTGCTTCGTTAGCAAACACTCGTAGACGCAGGAGCAAAAGCATTTAAATAGAGAGTTTTGAGTCCTCTCAAAACTGAACAAAAGACCAAAGCTTCAAACAACATGAAGTTGTCTGTCGACTAGAGTTAAACTCCATAGAAAGGAGGTGATCCAGCCGCACCTTCCGATACGGCTACCTTGTTA
>NZ_JBWQTU010000056.1:0-965 GCF_056619925.1 Halalkalibacter sp. HAAS-P013 | reverse complement strand
TTGTTTAAATTCCTCAGTAAATGTTCTGCGTTCTCTTTTAGTCATCGTAGATTCTCCTCGATTATATTATCTGTAGTCTACTTGACCTTAATTTTTCTGTCTAGTTCAGTGTAGCCGATGCAGAAAACATTTTATAGGAGTTCCGTTGGACAACCCGTTCATTACTCCTAAAGAAAAGTGCAGGTATTTATGTGGGGTTGTGTTAGATAATAATGACTCATCGGCCAATTACCAAGTTAATAAAACGAATGCCTTAACAGTTACTATCCCAAACAAAGAAATGACCCGGGATGAAATAAATTCTTATTACTATCAACTATACAATGAGTTTCCTTCCGTGTTTGGGGTGGAAACAACTTGGGAATACCCCTTTGAATTTGTCTATATGACGGAAGAGGCAGAAGCACAAAAGTATACTCCTATCGTTCATAAAATCTGTATACCAGTAAAAAAGAGAAAGTAGGGAATTATATGATTTTAGCAGTCTTGTCTGGAGTAATAGTCTACATGGTAAGTGGAATGATTTATTATTCCGTGCTTGGAAATCGATGGGTGGAACTATTAAATATTAAGCCCGAACAACCAAAGTATGGGTTACTTACTTTAGTGACATTATTAACGTCTTTCTTATTGTATAGTATCTTACAATTATCACAAGCCCAGACCTTACTGGATGGCGCATTAATCGGTGGTCTAGTTGGTATAGTCATAGCACTTGCCTATGCAAAAGACTTTATATTTGGCTTAGGTACAAATAGTCAAAAGCCAGCGTCTATCTATTTTATAGCTATTGGATACCATGTTATTGCTCTTACAATCATCGGTACTATTATGATGTTTTTTATTTGACGAATTGTAATATTAAGTGCGACACCTAAAAATAAACACAAAAAAGCCCATGATACTTCGTGTAAAATGAAGTTACCACACAACCCTTACACGGAGGTTTTATCATGAGCTACTCC
>NZ_JBWQTU010000055.1:0-1011 GCF_056619925.1 Halalkalibacter sp. HAAS-P013 | reverse complement strand
GGCTTACCAAGGCGACGATGCGTAGCCGACCTGAGAGGGTGATCGGCCACACTGGGACTGAGACACGGCCCAGACTCCTACGGGAGGCAGCAGTAGGGAATCTTCCGCAATGGACGAAAGTCTGACGGAGCAACGCCGCGTGAGTGATGAAGGGTTTCGGCTCGTAAAGCTCTGTTGTTAGGGAAGAACAAGTATCGTTCGAATAGGGCGGTACCTTGACGGTACCTAACCAGAAAGCCACGGCTAACTACGTGCCAGCAGCCGCGGTAATACGTAGGTGGCAAGCGTTGTCCGGAATTATTGGGCGTAAAGCGCGCGCAGGCGGTCTTTTAAGTCTGATGTGAAAGCCCCCGGCTCAACCGGGGAGGGTCATTGGAAACTGGGAGACTTGAGTACAGAAGAGGAGAGTGGAATTCCACGTGTAGCGGTGAAATGCGTAGATATGTGGAGGAACACCAGTGGCGAAGGCGACTCTCTGGTCTGTAACTGACGCTGAGGCGCGAAAGCGTGGGGAGCAAACAGGATTAGATACCCTGGTAGTCCACGCCGTAAACGATGAGTGCTAGGTGTTAGGGGTTTCGATGCCCTTAGTGCCGAAGTTAACACATTAAGCACTCCGCCTGGGGAGTACGACCGCAAGGTTGAAACTCAAAGGAATTGACGGGGGCCCGCACAAGCAGTGGAGCATGTGGTTTAATTCGAAGCAACGCGAAGAACCTTACCAGGTCTTGACATCCTTTGACCACCCTAGAGATAGGGCTTTCCCCTTCGGGGGACAAAGTGACAGGTGGTGCATGGTTGTCGTCAGCTCGTGTCGTGAGATGTTGGGTTAAGTCCCGCAACGAGCGCAACCCTTGATCTTAGTTGCCAGCATTTAGTTGGGCACTCTAAGGTGACTGCCGGTGACAAACCGGAGGAAGGTGGGGATGACGTCAAATCATCATGCCCCTTATGACCTGGGCTACACACGTGCTACAATGGATGGTACAAAGAGCAGCGAAACCGCGAGGT
>NZ_JBWQTU010000054.1:0-1043 GCF_056619925.1 Halalkalibacter sp. HAAS-P013 | reverse complement strand
GCATGTATTAGGCACGCCGCCAGCGTTCGTCCTGAGCCAGGATCAAACTCTCCATAAAAATGGCAAGCTGATTAGCTCAAAATGTATCGCTAACGATACTTCATCGTTTTTATTAAAACGATGAGAAAAATTGACGAGATATCATGTATCTCTATTTCGCTTGGCTTTTGTTCAGTTTTCAAAGAACTAACATGTCGTAATTTGACAACATTTCATATCTTATCAAACCAATATTGGCTTGTCAAGAAAGTTTTTTTGGTGGAGCCTAGCGGGATCGAACCGCTGACCTCCTGCGTGCAAGGCAGGCGCTCTCCCAGCTGAGCTAAGGCCCCAATAATAATGGTCGGGAAGACAGGATTTGAACCTGCGACCCCCTGGTCCCAAACCAGGTGCTCTACCAAGCTGAGCCACTTCCCGTTAAAGATCTAACGATCTGTTTTAAAAATAATATATGGCGCGCCCTGAGAGATTCGAACTCCCGACCTTTTGATTCGTAGTCAAACACTCTATCCAGCTGAGCTAAGGGCGCATATTTAATTGGTGCCGAGGGCCGGACTTGAACCGGCACGGTAGTCACCTACCGCAGGATTTTAAGTCCTGTGTGTCTGCCAATTCCACCACCCCGGCAGGACTTATAAAAAGCATATTTTATTAAAGAGCGGAAGACGAGATTCGAACTCGCGACCCCCACCTTGGCAAGGTGGTGTTCTACCACTGAACTACTTCCGCAAGATTATTAATGCGGGTGAAGGGAGTCGAACCCCCACGTCATAAGACACTAGATCCTAAGTCTAGCGCGTCTGCCAATTCCGCCACACCCGCATATTGAAAATGGTGAGCCATGAAGGACTCGAACCTTCGACCCTCTGATTAAAAGTCAGATGCTCTACCAACTGAGCTAATGGCTCTTAAATAAATTAAGAAGAAACGATGCCGGCCAGAGGACTTGAACCCCCAACCTACTGATTACAAGTCAGTTGCTCTACCAATTGAGCTAGGCCGGCATATGGTGGAGGATGACGGGATCGAACCGCCGACCCCCT
>NZ_JBWQTU010000053.1:0-1063 GCF_056619925.1 Halalkalibacter sp. HAAS-P013 | reverse complement strand
AAGAAGATTTAGAGTTAGCCTTGCATTTAATTAATCATCGCCCAAGAAAATGTCTTGGTTGGAAAACTTCATACGAAGCGTTTTGGGAAGAAGTGTCGCAGTTAGATTGACAAACCGTCTTATGAATAAACTTAACACAACTATAACGCCAATTATTGAAATTCCCATAAGAAGGAAATGAAATAATTGCCATGAAATATCAAAGAAAAAGTTCATTTCAAAATCCCTCCTCTCATTTATGCTTTAATTCTTTATTTTCTTTCTCTAATTTAGCGACTTTCGCTTCTAATGCTTCAATCTTCTTATTCGGTCCCACTCGATTTTTAAAGAAAGCAATAAGAGCCAAAATTAATATAAAGTAAAACATAGTAAACATAATAATAATTTCCATAATGTCGCCTCCTTCATATTTTTATTTGTAAGGAGTCAATCTGTTCCTTTAATTTAAACCTTAACATAAATCCCTTTTTAATTAGGAATGTTTTTCCACTCTGTTCTTATACTATCCTGTATCTAAATTTAATAAAGAAAAAGCAATCCCGGCTTATTCAAAGGATTGCAACATTACTGGCGTTCATAAATAAGATTAGCCTGATATTTATTCCTTAGTAAAAATGATTCTTTTACTTTAATCCTATTCATACAGATTAAAAGAAGGACGACCGGATACCTCGATCGCCCTTCTTTTCAATATCTAGTTAACTCTTCCCTTGACTCTGCTTATAAAACTCATGAAACAGCTTCATTAACGCTCGCTTTTCAATGCGAGAAACATAGCTTCTAGAGATCCCCAATTCTTTCGCGATCTCTCGCTGGAAGATCCCTTTAATTTAATAAGAAGGTTTTATCTTCTTTTCTCTAATGTTTTTATGGCTCTAATTAGCCAATACAAAACAATCCAAGGAAAAACAAATTTTGTAGTCCATTCAATTAAACTAAAGACGATCATTAGCTTTGCATAAAGTTATTAAAAATTTGTCAAGTAGTTTCAAGTAGAAATTTATGGTTTCAAGGCACAAAAAAACTCCTTATAATTAGGATTGGTAGTTCTGTCCAAATCCCA
>NZ_JBWQTU010000052.1:0-1064 GCF_056619925.1 Halalkalibacter sp. HAAS-P013 | reverse complement strand
TGCTTTTCACCTTTCCCTCACGGTACTGGTTCACTATCGGTCACTAGGGAGTATTTAGCCTTGGGAGATGGTCCTCCCGGATTCCGACGGGGTTTCACGTGTCCCGCCGTACTCAGGATACACTCTGGAGGAAACGAAGTTTCGGTTACGGGGTTGTTACCCTCTACGACAGGCCTTTCCAGACCGTTTCACCTACTCCATTTCTTTCTTACTCCGTATAGAGTGTCCTACAACCCCAAGAGGCAAGCCTCTTGGTTTGGGCTGTTTCCGTTTCGCTCGCCGCTACTTGGGAAATCGCATTTGCTTTCTCTTCCTCTGGGTACTTAGATGTTTCAGTTCCCCAGGTCTGCCTCCTCGTATCCTATGTATTCAGATACGGGTACCATCCCATTACGGATGGTGGGTTCCCCCATTCGGATATCCTCGGATCAAAGCTCACTTACAGCTCCCCGAGGCGTTTCGCCGTTCGTCGCGTCCTTCTTAGGCTCCTAGTGCCAAGGCATTCACCGTGCGCCCTTTCTAACTTAACCAAATTGCTACAGATAACCTTCGTATTTCTTCGTCAGCTTCGTGATCCTCAGTCATGTCACGTACGAGTGTACGCTCCATTCTTTCGGCCACTTGCTTCCTCGAACTACTCGGTTCTCTTTGCAATTACATTTTGGCTGCAGATCTTCTTCGCATTTCTTCGTCAGCTTCGTGGTTCTCAGTCATGTCACGTAGTAAACTACGCTCCATTCTTTCGACCACTCGCTTCCTCGAACTGCTCGAAGCTCTTTGCCAAAAACGATCTATTTGAAAAATCGTTTAAGACATTTTTAAGAAAATGTCAGTGAATTCTTGACGTTCGTTCAACTTCTCTTATAAATAAGATACCGATGAACTTACTATTGTTTCTATTGCATTATCTAGTTTTCAAAGAACCAAAAGCTACTGATCTATTTTATATCAAATCAGTTTCTTCTATATTAATTGAGAGTAAGTTCTCTCAAAACTGAACAAGGCTACTGACTTCAATTACATCATGTAACACTTCTCAGTGACTGCTACGTGCTGCCTTGCTC
>NZ_JBWQTU010000051.1:0-1213 GCF_056619925.1 Halalkalibacter sp. HAAS-P013 | reverse complement strand
TGGATAGTCAACACTAAACTAGACAACTTTTTTAAGGTGTCCAAGTTTGTATTCAATCGGGCTCAAATAGCCCAGTGTTCCATGGATTCGTTTGTAATTAAACCAGTGAATATACCTGTGTAATTCATTTTCCAGCTCATCAAGGCTATCAAAATGACGTCGTTTGACGAACTCAGTCTTAATGATTTTAAACGTAGCTTCAGCTACTGCATTATCATAAGGACAGCCTTTCATACTTAACGATCGCTGAATGTTAAATGTTGCTAATGCATCGTCAATAAGCTTGTTCTTAAACTCACTTCCACGATCTGTATGAAAAAGCTTAATTTTACGTAGATCCGTTTTAATCGACGCTAAAGCACGGTAAACTAATAAAGCATTCTTATGACGTCCGACACTATATCCAATAATTTCACGGTTAAAGAGATCAACAAATACACATATGTACTGCCATTTTTTATCGACTCTCACATATGTTAAATCACTCACAACGACTGATAGAGCTTCATCTTGTGTAAACTGACGATCAAGTTCATTTTTCTGTTCTGATTCGTTGGTTCCGCTGGAATGTGGCTTGAATTGTGCAAGCGTATAAGTAGACACCAGGCCCTGTTCTTTCATTATTCGTCCGATCCGACGTCTAGAGACGACCTTTCCACGTTTGATTAATTCTTGTTTAATTTTTCGAGTCCCATAGTTTTGATAACTTTCATGAAAAATTTCGATAATGTCAGAAGTAATGTCTTCTTCGGACTGGCGTTCTTTTGCTTCATAATAATAGGTACTTCTCGGGATCTGTAGGACTTTGCACATTGCTGATATCGAGTATTTGTGTTGATTATTCTTAATCACATTTACTTTCGTCCTAGTATCAGCGCGGCTTGCTTTAAAATGTCATTCTCCATTTCTAGTTGCTTATTGCGTTTTCTTAGTTCTGCTAATTCCTTTTGTTCAGGTGTTAAATTATCCTTTTCCTTGAAAGAACCAGAAGTCTGACTCTGACTCACCCACTTATCTAAAGACGAAGGAGTAAGGTCGTATTCTTGAATAATCTCTTTTCTTGGTTTACCGCTGTTGTAAAGCTGCACAATCTGTTGTTTAAATTCCTCAGTAAATGTTCTGCGTTCTCTTTTAGTCATCGTAGATTCTCCTCGATTATATTATCTGTAGTCTACTTGACCTTAATTTTTCTGTCTAGTTCAGTGTAGCCGAT
>NZ_JBWQTU010000050.1:0-1296 GCF_056619925.1 Halalkalibacter sp. HAAS-P013 | reverse complement strand
CCCCCTAATAATAGACAAAGATAAATACGACATTAACCTGCAATTTTATAATCTAAATAATATCTCTTCGGAGTAACGAGACCCAGTTTATACTGGGTTCTTTTTTCGTTGTAATAACGAATAAAGCTTAAAAGGTCATCTTTAAAGGTATTTAATTTGATGCTTGGATAGAAACATGGGAATTCAGTCTTAAGGTGTGAAAAGAAACTCTCTATAACAGCGTTATCCCAACAGTTAGCTTTACGTGACATACTTGGTGTGAATTTTAGGATCTGGCTTAACTTATGGTAATCAAACGACCTATAGACACTTCCTTGATCACTATGGATTTGAACACCTTCAAGCGACTTTAGCTTCCTTTTTTTACGAGCTGCTTCAACTGTAGCTCTAATAAGCTCTTGATTGGGGCTAGAGCTTATTTCAAATGCAATAACTTCACGGTTAAATAGGTCAATGATGGCTGAGATATAAAATTTCACATGCTCGATTTGAATTTCTGTCATATCAGTCACCCATTTCTGATTAGGATGATCAGCGTGAAATGCTCTATTTAAATGGTTCTCATAAACATATCCTGCGCTTTTTACATTGGCTTCTTTGGATGTTTTAGGACGTCTGACAGTTGCCTTGAGGCTTGCTTCTTTCATCATACGTGCTACTTTTTTATGGTTGACCACGGTTCCTTTTGTTTTCAAGTAATTGGCTATTCGCTTGGCGCCATATGTACCTTTATGAAGAGTGAACGCTCGTTTAATCTTGGTTAGAAGTGTTTTATTTTTTGCTGACACTTGTTGTTTTGGTCTTTTGAGATACGCATAATAACCGCTGGTAGACACTTTGAATACATGACAAAGAAGAAGGACAGGATAATCCTTTCTCAAAAAAGAAATAGCTTCAAATTTCTTGCTTATTCGTTCTTTTTGAGAAAGGCCTGGAACTTTTTTAAGACTTCATTCTCCAATTCTAGTTCTTTGACTTGTTTCTCTAACTCACGAACCTTTTTATCGTTTTGATGTGATTTAGAGGAAGAGTGTGAACGGTGGTTTTCTAAACCGGCTTTCCCATTTTGCTTATAAGCATTTACCCAACGGTTTACAGTATCTCGGTGTAAATCTAGACTATGTGCTACATCAATGACTGATCGTTTTTCTTCTAGTACTTGAAGAACGGCCTTTAACTTAACTTCGACAGGATTATGTGAATGTGTCTTTTTTCTTGTCATGTAACTCTCCCCTTATAACGTGATTATGTCGTATCTTATACTATCCTATCTGTCCATTATAAGGGGGGCAACCA
>NZ_JBWQTU010000049.1:0-1364 GCF_056619925.1 Halalkalibacter sp. HAAS-P013 | reverse complement strand
GATTTCCCATGGAGTAAATCCAGTAAGACCCCTTAGAGATGATGAGGTTGATAGGTCTGGTGTGGAAGCGTGGCGACACGTGGAGCTGACAGATACTAATCGGTCGAGGACTTATCCAAAAAAATTTCTTGATACGTTTCTATAAAGCATTATCTAGTTTTGAGAGAACCATCTCAAATGTGAACTAAGATACCTTTCGAGGAATCAGAGGTTCAAGGTATTTTCGAGGGAAATACCAATATAGTCTGGTGGCGATAGCGAAGAGGTCACACCCGTTCCCATGTCGAACACGGTCGTTAAGCTCTTTTGCGCCGATGGTAGTTGGGGGCTTCCCCCTGTGAGAGTAGGACGTTGCCAGGCTATAATAGTATTTTTTTATGGGGCCTTAGCTCAGCTGGGAGAGCGCCTGCCTTGCACGCAGGAGGTCAGCGGTTCGATCCCGCTAGGCTCCACCATTCTAAATACGAGGCGGCGTAGCTCAGCTGGCTAGAGCGTACGGTTCATACCCGTGAGGTCGTGGGTTCGATTCCCTCCGCCGCTATATATCTTTTATTATGGAGGAATACCCAAGTCCGGCTGAAGGGATCGGTCTTGAAAACCGACAGGCGGGTTAAACCGCGCGGGGGTTCGAATCCCTCTTCCTCCGCCATATTTTGGACAAGGTAATTTTTGTTGGGCTATCGCCAAGCGGTAAGGCAACGGATTTTGATTCCGTCATGCGTAGGTTCGAATCCTGCTAGCCCAGCCAATGCGGAAGTAGTTCAGTGGTAGAACACCACCTTGCCAAGGTGGGGGTCGCGAGTTCGAATCTCGTCTTCCGCTCTTTAATAAAATATGTTTTTATAAGTCCTGCCGGGGTGGTGGAATTGGCAGACACACAGGACTTAAAATCCTGCGATAGGTGACTATCGTGCCGGTTCAAGTCCGGCCCTCGGCACCAAAAAATTTAGCGCCCTTAGCTCAGCTGGATAGAGTGTTTGACTACGAATCAAAAGGTCGGGAGTTCGAATCTCTCAGGGCGCGCCATTCTATTAAAGGAAAACGGGAAGTGGCTCAGCTTGGTAGAGCACCTGGTTTGGGACCAGGGGGTCGCAGGTTCAAATCCTGTCTTCCCGACCATGAAATGAATATGCGGGTGTAGTTTAGTGGTAAAACCTCAGCCACGAGCAAACCATCTGCCGAATAAGCTGCGAGTTGTCTCGACGCATTTGCTTCTAAGAGTTACTAGAAGAGGAAGAGACATGCCAGTGCGTTATGAAAATTTGTGATATATATTGATTTTATATGCGGGTGTAGTTTAGTGGTAAAACCTCAGCCTTCCAAGCTGATGATGTGAGTTCGATTCTCATCACCCGCTCTTACTA
>NZ_JBWQTU010000048.1:0-1470 GCF_056619925.1 Halalkalibacter sp. HAAS-P013 | reverse complement strand
TCATTAGCTTTGCATAAAGTTATTAAAAATTTGTCAAGTAGTTTCAAGTAGAAATTTATGGTTTCAAGGCACAAAAAAACTCCTTATAATTAGGATTGGTAGTTCTGTCCAAATCCCAATTAAAAGGAGCATACCCATGGACAAGAATACCATAAAATCTACAATAAATGAACTACTAAAAGTCATTGATGAACATACTTTTTCCAACCTCATTAACGTGATAGACCTTGATAAATACGTGAAAAAGCTAACAGCCTATAAGTTTCTTCAACTGCTTATCATTTCGCAATTAAAGGAAATCAAAAGCTTAACTCACATGTCAAAGAAGCTAAGAGATGAGGAAGAACTTCAAGTTCAACTTACATTTGATACGATTAGCACTTCACAGCTTTCAAGGAAATTGGGTGATTTATCTCCAAAGTTATTTGAAAAGATCTTTCATTATCTCGTGTTAAACATTCAGGCGAAGATGAAGCAATCGCCGATTATTCGTGAGATCGGTCGCTTACACGTGATTGATTCGACGACCATGAGTATGAGTGTAAGTCAGTACCCTTGGGCAACTTTCCGCAAAACAAAAGCAGGAATTCGACTTCATTTACGGGTTGTCGTTACGAAAGAGTTAACCTTACCCGATAAAGGAATTCTATTACCTGCCAAGCATGCAGACCGCACTCAAATGGGAGATCTCATTGATATTGATTCAAATGCGATTCACTTGTTTGACCGTGGCTATATCGATTATAAACAGTTTGATCACCTCTGTTTACACGATGTTCGGTTTATTACTCGTTTGAAGAAGAACGCACAGGTTGAAGTGCTATCCGAACAAATTCCGCAAGCAAGTTCACCGATTGTGAAAGACCAGGAAGTGTTTCTAGGTAACTCGCAAAATGAGACAAAAATGACCCACCCCTTGCGCTTAATTGAGACACACGATAGCAGAGGAAACGTCATCATGATCGTCACGAATTGTTTTGACTTGTCTGCCGAAGAAATCGGTGACTTGTATCGCTATCGCTGGAAGATCGAGACTTTCTTTAAGTGGATGAAACAACACCTCACGTTCAAAACGTTCTATGGAAAGAGTGAAAATGCCGTGTGTAATCAAATCTGGGTCGCGCTCATCACGTATTGTTTACAAGTGCTCTTACAAGAGCAACTGCATCACAACGGTCCTTTACTCGAGATAAAGAAAACCCTACAGAACCTGTTGTTTAAAGGCATTGACACCTTTCTTCGTTCGCTTTTTAGGCAACCTACACGCTTTTCAAGAGGACGCCGAAAACAGAATTGGGAACAAGAGTTTCGAGTAATCGAGCACCAATTCGCAGAAGGTGAGGTGAGCCATCTAGACGACTTGACGTACGATCCACTGTTTAACTAGGAAAAAGCATAATTGTAAAATTGTGGATAAGGACTGCCGTTTTACTTGCCTGTTGTCCTTTTTTCACTTTGACCTGAACAACA
>NZ_JBWQTU010000047.1:0-1659 GCF_056619925.1 Halalkalibacter sp. HAAS-P013 | reverse complement strand
AAGAGCAAGCTCTTAATCAGTCCGCTCGACTTGCATGTATTAGGCACGCCGCCAGCGTTCGTCCTGAGCCAGGATCAAACTCTCCATAAAAATGGTAAGCTGATTAGCTCAATTTGCATTACGCTAGCAATACAATAAATTAAGGAAGATATTTTCTAAAGAAAATATCTTTGACGAGATATCATGTATCTCTATTATTTCGCTTGGCTTTTGTTCAGTTTTCAAAGAACTCATTTGCATCACTTCATCAACGAGATAAGTAACTATATCACAATAACAAGTTCTGCACAACAGATTTAAAATAAAATTCACTGCGACTTAGCAGCGACAAATAATAATATATAATGTTCATTCATTACACACAATTTTTTAAGGGGAATCATTTGGTAATTAATGTATGGTGCGGGTGAAGGGAGTCGAACCCCCACGTCATAAGACACTAGATCCTAAGTCTAGCGCGTCTGCCAATTCCGCCACACCCGCATAATTGATGTTTTAAAAAAACATCTTAAATGGTGAGCCATGAAGGACTCGAACCTTCGACCCTCTGATTAAAAGTCAGATGCTCTACCAACTGAGCTAATGGCTCTTGCTGTTTTTCATAGAAGTGTTTCATGTTGCTTACGAACGACGAATCGCTCCGTGGTCTTACCTGTTCTTTACTCTGCTAGTTTAGCTTCGCAGCTCACTGCGTCAGAACAACTCGAAGTTAAACTCAAGTAGATTTGCTCGTAACTGAGCTAATGGCTCTTGCTGTTTTTCATAGAAGTGTTTCATGTTGCTTACGGACGACGAATCGCTCCGTGGTCTTACCTGTTCTTTCCTCTGCTAGTTTAGCTTCGCAGCTCACTGCGTCAGAACAACTCGAAGTTACCTCAAGTAGATTTGCTCGTAACTGAGCTAATGGCTCTTGCTGTTTTTTCATAGATCTAATTCACAAGAAATACATAATTAAGAAAAATGGTGCCGGCCAGAGGACTTGAACCCCCAACCTACTGATTACAAGTCAGTTGCTCTACCAATTGAGCTAGGCCGGCTTATGGTGGCTCAGGACGGAATCGAACCGCCGACACATGGATTTTCAGTCCATTGCTCTACCGACTGAGCTACTGAGCCACTACAAAGTAATAAAAATAAATGGCGGTCCGGACGGGACTCGAACCCGCGACCTCCTGCGTGACAGGCAGGCATTCTAACCAACTGAACTACCGGACCAAAGGCAATTGCGGGGGACGGATTTGAACCGTCGACCTTCGGGTTATGAGCCCGACGAGCTACCAGACTGCTCCACCCCGCGTCGTTATAAAGTAAATCGATGTTGCTATTTCAAATGAAGTTGTCTTTTCCTCTTCAAGTAACGCTTTGATGTGTATGCGTCAAGACATGTCGTAGATCATTCGACGATGTTTCGCTACATGCTCCACCCCGCGTCGTTAAATAATAAATAAATATGGTGGAGGATGACGGGATCGAACCGCCGACCCCCTGCTTGTAAGGCAGGTGCTCTCCCAGCTGAGCTAATCCTCCAGTTTTGTGTTGTTGGTGACCCGTACGGGATTCGAACCCGTGTTACCGCCGTGAAAGGGCGGTGTCTTAACCGCTTGACCAACGGGCCAATCTAATGGCTCCACAGGTAGGACTCGAACCTACGACCGATCG
>NZ_JBWQTU010000046.1:0-1696 GCF_056619925.1 Halalkalibacter sp. HAAS-P013 | reverse complement strand
ATACAGAGAAACAAGTCGTCGTGAGCCAAAACGGGGTAGAACGTTCCTATGATAAATTGATTTTTGCAACGGGATCCAATCCGTTTATGCTTCCATTGCCTGGTGCGGATAAAGAAGGAGTTATTGCGTTCCGTAACATTAAAGACTGTGAAACAATGATCGATACGTCGAAAAAATACAAACGCGCGACGGTCATTGGTGGGGGGCTACTTGGACTTGAGGCGGCTCGTGGTCTATTAAACTTAGATATGGAAGTAGATGTGATCCATATTGCTGATTACTTAATGGAGCGCCAGCTGGATAGTCAAGCAGGGAAGATGCTAAAAGAAGAGCTCGAAGCGCAAGGCATGACATTCCACTTACAGAAAAACACAAAAGAAATCGAAGGGAAAAAACGCGTAGAAAGCATTTCCTTCACTGATGGAACGAGATTTAAAACAGACTTAGTCGTCATGGCTGTAGGGATTAAGCCAAACATTTCATTAGCACAAGGCGCAGGCTTAACAACAGAACGAGCGATTGTGGTTGATGATTTCATGCAAACAAGTGCACCAAACGTGTACGCAGTTGGGGAATGTGCACAGCACAGAGGAATAGCTTACGGTCTCGTTGCTCCTCTTTATGAACAAGGGAAAGTGTTAGCGGCTCATATTTGTTCAGAGGATCAGACGCTTGAGCACGGATACGAAGGTTCACTTGTTTATACGCAATTAAAAGTATCTGGTGTGAATGTATTCTCTGCGGGAGAGTTCCAAGATGCAGAAGACACAAAAGCGATTCGTGTACATGATGAATTCGAAGGCATTTACAAGAAAGTTGTTGTGAGAGATAACAAAGTGATTGGTGCGGTGTTATTCGGAGATACATCTGACTCAACAAGACTCCTTTCAATGATGCGGAATGAGGATGACATTTCAGGAATGAGCAAGGTGGCGCTCCTTCCATCTGAAAGCGGCGAAGCGCCAGTCAGCCCGGTTGTAGCGATGGCAGATGGCGATAATGTGTGTGACTGTAACGGGATTTCAAAAGGGGAGATCTGTTCAGCCATCACCGATCAAGGCTTAACAACGGTTGAGCAAGTGAAGCAATGTACGACTGCAGGCCGCTCTTGTGGTGGATGTAAGCCTCTTATTGCTGACTTGTTAACATTGACAACAGGTGAGGACGTAGGGAACGCCCCAGAACCAATGTGTGGCTGTACGGAATACACACATGAAGAAGTGGTCGCTGAAATCCGTGAGCTTGGTCTTACGCACCCACGCGAAGTGATGAATGTATTAGGATGGGAATCAGACGAAGGCTGTTCGAAATGTCGTCCAGCAATTAACTACTACTTGAAAATGGTCGACCCAATTAAAAATGCAGATGACCCGACATCGCGTTTCATAAATGAGCGTGTCCATGCAAACATCAATCATAATGGAACGTTTACAGTTGTACCAAGAATGTATGGTGGGGTAACCAATGCTGATCAGCTTCGCAAAATTGCCGATGTCGCGGATAAATACAAGGTCCCTCTTTTGAAAGTAACAGGAGGACAACGAATTGACTTATTTGGAGTCGAAAAAGAAGACTTACCGAAAGTATGGAGCGACCTTGGAATGAGATCCGGTTCTGCTTATGCAAAAGCACTTCGTACGGTCAAAACATGTGTTGGAGAGCAGTTCTGCCGCTTTGGAACACAAGATTCCATTGG
>NZ_JBWQTU010000045.1:0-2738 GCF_056619925.1 Halalkalibacter sp. HAAS-P013 | reverse complement strand
AGAAGATTTAGAGTTAGCCTTGCATTTAATTAATCATCGCCCAAGAAAATGTCTTGGTTGGAAAACTTCATACGAAGCGTTTTGGGAAGAAGTGTCGCAGTTAGATTGACAAACCGTCATATAAAAAAAGAAATCTCAGATATAAGCATCTTTTGTTAACGTTAATCGTCTATACTTACGACAAAAGTTTTGGGAGGTTGAGAAATGAACGATCACGAACTCATACGTGAGATTCTTACAGGTGATCAACAAGCTATTCAGCAATTGCATGAACGTTATGTGGATCGAATTTTTCAATACATATACATACAAACGAATAGCTATCACGACACAGAGGAACTGCTGCAGGATGTCTTCTTTAAAGTGGCAAGACAGCTTGAGCGATTTGAAGGAAAATCCTCTTTTAAAACATGGATCTTTAAGATTGCTCGAAATGTCGTGATTGATTATTACCGTAAGCAAAATAAGGAGCGTCAGTCCACTTCGATGGAAAAAGATGTAATTGAACACTTAGGTGGCAAGGATGAATCTGCGGAGGTCACCGTTCTTCGTCATTTACATATGGATGAAATTCTCAAGACCATCGATAAGTTACCTAGTCATTATAAGACTGTTCTCCATTTAAGGTTTATCGAGGGTTTTTCAATCAAAGAAACAGCGGACATTATGGGGAAATCGGTTCTTTCGGTGAAATCAACGCAACGAAGGGCAAGATTGGCTCTATCTGAACGAATGAATATGGAGGTGAGTAGCCGATGAATAACCGCAAACGTCATGAAGAAGAACTTCGCCATATCATGCAGCAAAGGAAGGCACTGAAAGCTTCCAAGGAAGCACGGGATAAAAGTTTACTTGCATTCCAAGATGGTCTGAAAGACATTAGCCCCCGCCCAAAAAGGGAACAGAAGCGAAAGAAGTTTCGCCAACACGTTATTGGAAGTGTAGCTACGGTCGCTGCAGCAGGTATTGCCGGTCTATTAATTCTAAATCTTACTGTCTTGCAAGACGACACGCAAGATGACTTGCCAATCCATACCGTTCCATATGATGGAAACGATGAGAGGAAAGGGGGAGAACCGATCGATCTTCATCAGATTGAAGAAAATCCAGATATGTTACTCAGAATACTCGAGAGGCCAACCTTTAATTATGATGATTTAAATGCAATGAATACGACTAGCATTTACAACGATACATTTTCTGTGTACCTTCCAAGGGATTGGTTTGTAGAGGAAGAACAGGAGGAAGAGGTTCATACCGTTCAGATAAATGGTCCAGACTCAGAGGAAATGAACCTTATTCTCTTTGGTGTTGGTGCGGAAGAAGAACTAATAGAAGAGAAAATACAAGAGTTGACTGCAGATTTTTCACAAACGGAGGAGACGATTGTGCCCATGAATACTTTAATGGAGGAAATGCGAATGAACTTTCAGATTTCATTTCCTTTCGATCATGTGTTTCCTTTTGATATGGAAGATACCAAGATGTATGCATTCATTGATGAAGAAAGCGGCCGCTTTATGGAGTTGTATGTCACTGACTTATTAGGGCAACCGATGATTTATACGGCGGATTTTCCTCTTGACAATAAGGAAAGTTGGTTTGTATCTTGGCTCATCTTTACATACATGGGAGTGCAGACACCATACACATTTCCTGGATCAGAAGGTGAGCAACATTCCGAATACCAACGATCTATGGAAAAAACAGTTCTCCTACAAGTAGGAGCCTTTGGGTTCGAGGAGGTTCAATTGGAGCTCTATGTAAATGAAGAAGCAGGAATCACAAGCTACCTTCCTAGAGATACAACGATCGATCGAATTGAACACGACTATTTTACAGAATGGCGCTTTAGCGAGCCTTCGGTTTCAGCTAATAGTTTTTATTCATTCGGTAAACTAATGGATGGATTTCCTATTGAACAAGGGAAAGAAATTATGTTTGATGCTTTTAACATCGATCTTGCATACCACGAAGACTTAGGAGGGGGGATTCCTCATCACTACGGTTATTATAGTGGAATGGACGAGGAGTTTATTGATGGATATATAGAACTGTTTGAACTTTCGGGAGAGTGGTATTACAAGCATAAGCATGCCGATCGAGAAGATTATAATGGTGGTGTATTTCAGCAAAGATTGCAAACGTTTATTGATTCTTTAGAGAAGCATTAAAGACTCCAAAAAAATAAAAAGATGTCTATAAATGAGTTTTTAGACATCTTTTCCATATAGAACCTAAAGGAATGTGTCAAACGTTTTATGTGTAGATTAGTTAATGGGGTGGAAGTTTACAGCTTTCTTTTTACCATAAAAAGAGTACTAACAGCCCCGCTAACGCTGTCAGTGTAGCGACCCCTGTTGTCGCTCTACCCAATATGATTGTACTAATAAATAGGATGAAATCAGTTAAGCCTATGTAAATAACTTTTAAAGTTTTCATGAAGAGAGAAACGGTAGGTAAGAAGGTGCTAGGATGGTTGGGGTCCAAGCGTCCTTTTTGTCTTTTCATGAGTAATTGGGGTGGTTCGGCGAGTAAGGGACAGTTTACAACTAGTAAAGTGATAGTCATATTAAAAAGATACAGCCTAAATGTGTGCTATACTTACGTATGTTCTAACAGTAGCATTGCATAAATAAATTCTACTAATGTCAAATCACTGTTTTTTAGTCACCTGTACAAGTCTGAACATTCAGAATTTGTGTTGTTCAGGTCAAAGTGAAAAAAGGACAACAGGC
>NZ_JBWQTU010000044.1:0-2803 GCF_056619925.1 Halalkalibacter sp. HAAS-P013 | reverse complement strand
AAGAAGACCGATCTAGCTCAAATACCAGAAGAAGATTTAGAGTTAGCCTTGCATTTAATTAATCATCGCCCAAGAAAATGTCTTGGTTGGAAAACTTCATACGAAGCGTTTTGGGAAGACGTGTCGCAGTTAGATTGACAAACCGTCTTATATAAAACAAAGAAGCATTCGTTTTATCAAAGGCTCACTTTTAGCTATCATTCAAATTGGCTTTTTTCAAACAGCATTACAATATTTAATGTTGCATATAGGAGTAAGCCTCAGTACTGGAATTGAAAGCTCGATTATCACTGGCTCTACTACTTTCTTTTCCATTATTATTGCTCACTTTATGTACACAAATGACCGACTTAACTGGCAAAAATCCATTGGTTTAACACTAGGCTTCATTGGTGTCATCCTAGCAACTGGAAACGGTAGTTTTTCTTTTTCCTTTGGATTTGGAGCCTTAGCACTTCTACTAGCATCCATATCTAATGCATTTGGGGGAATTCTCGCCAAAAACAAAGCCGCTAAGCTAAATCCAGTTTATTTAACATCGTATCAAATGTTGCTAGGCTCAATCTTGCTTCTATTCATTAGTGCAACAGGATCAGGCCTTGCTCCACTAGAAATAACTCTTCACTCATTCGGGTTGCTTTTTTACTTGGCATTTGTATCTGCTGTTGCTTTTGTTCTTTGGAACACTCTAATGAAATATAATAGTGTAGGTAAAATATCAATGTACTATTTTCTTATCCCTGTTTTTGGGGTCCTTCAATCTTCTGTTTATTTAGGCGAGGCACTTTATCCCATCGTCTTTTTATCACTCCTATTAGTCATAGTAGGAATTCTAATTGTAAATAAACAGCTCAAATTGCCAAGAGTTCAAATTAAAATACCAACGATCGAGCGCAAGGATAAATCAGCTAGAAAAGTAAGTTAAACGGCAAATTTAAAAAGAATCGCATTTTAGTGCGATTCTTTTGCCTTAAAATCAATTATTTTTGAATTGGATCAGGATTTACAAGAACTTTTGTATCAAGAAAGCTATTACCGGAATGGTGAGCAAAGAAAGAGCTGTAGATGTCACAACAGTAATCAAGCCAGAACGATCGCCATTCGAATAACGCACAAACAAGACCGTTGCGAGTGTTAATGTCGGCATCGCAGATTGGATAATAATTAACTCTTTCATAAAAGAATCGATAGGCATTCCTTTCATTATGAGTAATGTTACAACAGGCATCAATAGAAGTTTTAGGAAAATAGGTAGAGCAACACTTTTAGTCTGTAATTTCTCAACATCTTTATTTTTTTGAAAAATAGATGGAATTAAAAGACCTACGTATAACATCGCCAATGGTGCAGCTATTCCAGCTAAAGTCGCCGAAACCTGTTTGATTACACTCGGTGCTTCGAACCCAATAATCGCAAAAAGTAACCCAAATGTAATAGCGATAACAGGTGGATTTAATAAAGGTTTAAAGTTAGCCAAAGAAAACTTCATTTTTTCTTGCAATAGTAAGACAGCGACCGTAAAAGCAGTTAAGCTCATTCCGGCATCAAAAATCGAAGCTAGCAATCCTCCCATAGGTCCAAATATACTTGCACATAGAGGAATACCAATAAAGCCCGTATTCCCTAACCCGGCTAATACAGCAATCTGCCTTGCTTTTAAAGAAGTAAATCCACTAATTTTAGCAACCACTAACCCTAATAGAATACCCAGACAATTAATAGTTACAGAAAATAAAAAGATCAAAGCCATTTGAGAAAGAACCTTATCTGTTATCTCCGTTTGAAAAATTGCATTTAATATCACACTTGGCACAGCCAAAATAACTAATATTTGAATAATTAGTTGCTTAGCTTCAATGGCCGGTTTTGTTTTACGTTCAAGTAAAAATCCAATAATCATTATGATAGCCATAACACTAACTGATGCAATTACTGATTGTAGATTCATAATGCCCTCCTATGTAGTCAATCAAACTATAGTAAACGATAAATGGAGAAACAGCAATATGTATAGGAAGAAAACTAGATTGATTTACTCAAACACAACAATATATTATTAGACTTCTTTACCTGAAGCCTCTGATTTGACGATATAATTTATGCTGCTATTGTTACTTCAGGGGAATACTGTCCAACTAACTGGATATTCTGTCCGAAGTTGGAAGGATTTGCTGTCGGAAGTGTTGAATTTGCTGTCCAAACTCTTTATCTTTCTGTCGAAACGACATTAAGGGAAAAGGTATTTCAAGAAGTTTACTCACAAAGTAATCATCGAACTACTCGAGAAAGATACTGTTCCTCCTGAAAAGAGCTCTCCAACTCCTTCAACATACTGTTTTTGCATATTAAAAAGCACAACCTAAAGGGTTGTGCTTTATTTGCCTGGCAACGTCCTACTCTCACAGGGGGAAGCCCCCAACTACCATTGGCGCAAAAGAGCTTAACGACCGTGTTCGGTATGGGAACGGGTGTGACCTCTTCGCTATCGCCACCAGACTATTTAGTTAAGAGATGGTTCTCTCAAAACTGAACAAAAGACCAAAGCTTCAAACAACATGAAGTTGTCTGTCGACTAGAGTTAAACTCCATAGAAAGGAGGTGATCCAGCCGCACCTTCCGATACGGCTACCTTGTTACGACTTCACCCCAATCATCTGTCCCACCTTAGGCGGCTGGCTCCAAAAGGTTACCCCACCGACTTCGGGTGTTACAAACTCTCGTGGTGTGACGGGCGGTGTGTACAAGGCCCGGGAACGTATTCACCGCGGCATGCTGATCCGCGATTACTAGCAATTCCGGCTTC
>NZ_JBWQTU010000043.1:0-2938 GCF_056619925.1 Halalkalibacter sp. HAAS-P013 | reverse complement strand
CCTGTTGTCCTTTTTTCACTTTGACCTGAACAACAAAAATTCTGAATGTTCAGACTTGTACAGGTGACTAAAAAACAGTGATTTGACATTAGTAGAATTTATTTATGCAATGCTACTGATTTATTTAAGGATCTTTACTGGGGTTTTAATCATTGGAGCAAGACTATGGGTAGCAACTTCAACTGAAATAGGCTTTTGACTCTTCTGTTTCTACAATTTTAGCATGCATGTCTGTAGAAAACTCTAGCTTTAGAAGCGCAAGAACCGTCCGGGACTGGTGAAAAAGATTATTTCTAAATCTCGAACGGTCCCCCTCCGTCCCCTCCGTATGGATTACTCTTCTTCCATTATTTCATCAAAAGCTGCGGAGACTTTATCGAATTCCTCGTCACTTTCAATGGCTGTAAAGTCATCATCTTCGTTTACCTTTAAAAAGAAGATGTCAATGTCTCCCCCTTCATCACCTTGAAGGTCCTCGACAAAGCTAACGGCAATGTATTGTGTACCTTCAATATTGATCTCTGCTAGCACTTCGACTTCCTGTTCCTGATCATTTTCGTCGCTAATCGTAAAAGTTTCGCCTACTTCAATTTTATCCATGCGATCGCCCCTTTTCTGTCAAAAAATCAAACTGTATAAACATATACATAGTTATTTTTATTCCCAAAGAGCCTGAGTTTCATGCATAGTGTTTAAGTACCTCTGTCACTCCCCGGAGTATGTCGACATCATTGACAAAATACGGGTGGTTTCGGGTGGTGACAGTCACTTTTACTTATCTCAATAAGCCAAAGGACAGAAAAGCTATAAGTCTCTATTAATTTAGGTGCCTGTCAGTGCGGCCAAGCTTAGGTCGTCATATATAGCGGGTGTGATTCCCGTCGAGCAAGAGTTAGCCACTCACTCGTAGCGAGTCTTGGAGGGTGTCGGGTAACCGGCGCCTTTAAGCGTAGACAGTTAGATTGTGGGCCGAAAGCCAATTAAGGTTGAAGGATATAGCTCCGAAATACCAAAACGAGAAGGCTGATGTATTTGACAGTATAGAAAGCAACATTCTTTTCTTCGAAATGGCAAGAGGGAAAGAGCTTCTCCGGAGTCGATGACCCTCGGCACGTAAGACATTGATATATGACGGCAACTTGGGAGATCCTGCAGGTCTTTTCACCTTACGGTGAAAAGTATGGTGTACAAGTGATAATAAAGCGAGGAAGCCAAATGCCTAGCAGGAAGTCGGATAACAGCGTAGTACTAATGAAGTCGGGTAATGCCGATGGAGGAAAGGCTGTTACTTATTATCGTCCTTAATAGGGAAACATTATCTACACTCGGAGGTAGACGAAATAATGGAAACGAAACTGGAAAGGATAGCAGAACTAGCTAAAGCTTATCCTAGTATGAAATTTACTTCATTGGCCCATTTATTGGATAAAGACATGTTAAAGCAATGTCATCACGAATTGGCAGCGAAGAAAGCAACTGGAATCGAAGGGATAACCAAAGAAAAGTATGCAGAAAACTTGGACGAGAACGTCGAAAAACTAGTAGAAAGAATGAAGAAGAAAAGCTACCGTCCGGTTCCGGTAAGGAGAACATACATCCCTAAACCGGGAACATCAAAGAAAAGACCACTTGGGATTCCGGAATACGAAGATAAAATCGTACAAAAGGGGTTAGCAAAGATTCTAAACGCGATATATGAACAAGATTTTCTTGATTCTTCCTTTGGATTTCGCCCCAACCGCAACTGCCATGATGCATTGAAAATCTTAAATGTCTATGTCGAAAGAAAATACACGAATTATATTGTCGATGTGGATATTAAAGGATTCTTTGACCATGTTGATCATAAATGGATGATGAAATTTCTAAAACACCGAATCAATGATCCGAACCTATTAAGGGTGATTGCAAGATTCTTAAAAGGTGGATACATGGAAGAGGGAAGGCTCTATCAAACAGAAGAGGGAACTCCTCAGGGTGGGCTAGCTTCGCCGATTCTAGCAAACATTTATCTTCACTATGTTTTAGATCTATGGTTTGAAAAGGTAGTTAGAAAGAAATGTAGAGGGCAAGCTTATATGGTAAGGTATGCAGACGATTTTGTCTGTTGTTTTCAATCTAAAGAAGAAGCATACCAATTCTTTCATTCACTAAAACAGCGATTGGCTAAATTTGGACTAGAAATTGCAGAAGATAAATCGAAGATTATCCCATTTGGAAGATTCGCTACTAAACAAAGTAGAGAAGAAGGAAAGAAGAAACCATATACCTTTGACTTTCTTGGATTCACTCATTACTGCGGTAAAAGTCAAAATGGACACTTCCGAGTAAAACGGAAGACAAGCAGAAAGAAAATGAGTGGAAAACTAAAACAATGTAAGGAATGGCTGAAAGCCAATCGACACATGGATGTACAAATGATTATGGAAAAGCTAAGACGATCTTTAACTGGATACTATAATTATTATTGTATAACTGACAATACTCCTACAGTTGATAACTTCCGAGATAAGATAAGAGGTTTCCTATTCATGTGGTTGAATCGCAGAAGCCAGAAACGGTCCTGTAACTGGGATAAATTCGAACTGTTTCTTAAGAAACACCCACTTCCTAGACCTAGAGTGAAAGTAAGTATTTATGAACTTAGAGATGAGATTAACTATATTCTGTAAATGGTAATAAGAGGAGCCGTGTGCGGTAGTTCCGCAAGCACGGTTCTGAGAGGGTTGTGGGATACAATTTAACGGAAGTTAAAGAGATCCCCTTCTACTCGACTGCTCGAAGCATCTCGGAATAATACGACAAAATACGGATAGTGCCAGTGGTTGCCCCCCTTATAATGGACAGATAGGATAGTATAAGATACGACATAATCACGTTATAAGGGGAGAGTTACATGACAAGAAAAAAGACACATTCACATAATCCTGTCGAAGTT
>NZ_JBWQTU010000042.1:0-4371 GCF_056619925.1 Halalkalibacter sp. HAAS-P013 | reverse complement strand
TGTTTACGTTGAAAACTATAATTTCCTACTGTATATAACAAGTAAGCAAAGATAGAAAATAGGCAGTTTTATTATCTTCATTAACGAGGAATACGGTCATTTACCATACTGTATATAAGATAGAGGTTAGTTTAAGAACATTATTATCTAATTGCAGTTTGACAATCTTATCCAGACACCATCATTTATCTGTTGGTGTCGCCCTATATAGGTCGATTTTTTATTTGTTTTTTAAAAATAAGAATTTGTGTAACTTTTATAATTGGTTTACGTCTAAGTATTATATTGTTGGTCATAATAGGGGGATTGGTTTTGTGCATGGAGCAAAGAGAAAATAACATTGTTGTATGGTATCAAAAACATGGTGATGCCATTTTAAATTATATTTTAATAATGGTAAGGGATTATCAATTAGCAGAAGACTTGACTCAAGAAACTTTTCTAAAGGTTTATCGTTTTTATGATTCTTACAATTATCAATCTAGTGAGAAGACATGGTTATTTAGAATAGCTCGTAACACAACAGTTGATTACATGAGAAAGAAAAAGCCACTTCAATTAATAAAAGGAGTTTTTAATTTAAGAGAAGATAGTTCCCCTTCTCCTGAAGAGTTTCTCTTAATGAAGGAAAATACCAAAGAAATTTATTTGTCGTTGGCAAAAATGAAAACAGCCTATAAAGAAGTTATTATAATGAGGAAAATTAAAGGATTTAGCATTCAAGAAACAGCAGAAATTCTAAATTGGTCTGAGGGTAAGGTGAAAACAACTTTACATAGAGCAATCTACGAACTTGAGAATCGATTGAAAATGAGGTGATTCAACTATGAAAGAAGTTAATAAAGAAGAAACAAGTCTTGAGCAATCTTTATCAAAAATGGATGTAAATATGGTGTGGGACCAAAATCGCAAGCAAAAAGTTGAAAATCTTATAAGAAGTAAGTTAAATAAGACTGATACCTCATTAAAATATAAAAATATTAAATCATCCCCAAGGTTGTTGATGAGTATTTCTTCTATTTTTGTAATTGGGATTCTTACTCTGTTGTTTACAAGTTTAGAAATGGGAACTGGTTCCGAGCAACATCGTAACGGAAGTATCTTTCAGATGCTTGGCGATGACGACTTAAAAGAAGTGGCAAATGAAGGGAATGCTAGAATCCTTTCTCTTACTGATGAAAATAACACAATAAAACTGACTATTGAGGAAGCATTCTATGATGATAATCAGTTGGCAATAAGTTATAAGGTTGAAACGAATGAACAAGAAAACTATGGATTAGAACAAATTATTGATGAGAAATCGATTGAATTACACGTCGATGGGGAATTGATAAGAAACCTAATAATAGGTCCATATCGATTAAATTCAACAGGAACTATGATAGACGGTATTCTTAAAGTTGAAGGTACAAAAGAGCTTCCTGATGCAATATCTGTTGGTTTGTCTTTTACTGAATTTGCTGGGGGGAGAGACTTTATGTTTGATATGGAAAAGTTCACTCAGCAGGAACCGCTTGATTCAGACTATGAGGAAATAAGAAAAAAGTTTAATAAAGACTATCTAGATTTGGAATTAAGTTCCACTTTCTCACTGCCTGTTACGTTTGGAGATGGAAAAAAAGGTGAGTATGTTTTCATCGGTGAAAAAGGAAAATTAGCTTTTCAAATTGCATCAGGATTAGTAGGAGAAACCATTGAGTTAACACCAATTCGTTCTCGCCAAGCTAATAAATATATGTGGTATTTATGGGGAGATAATTTAACTAATAAATTAATTAAAGTAATAGGATTCAATATGGATACAGAGCAAGAAATAGTCGTTATTGATGATACGGTTTTAGGTTCTGAATTAAACGGAGCTGATGCACATATTCCGAGTTCAATGACGTTTCCAGCTTCAGGTGTCTGGAAGTTAGACGCTTATGTTGACGAAAAACTATTTGAGACAATCATAATTGAAGTTAAATGAATTATTTTATTGGACTACCGAGAGCTTTCCTTGAATAGTGAATTGCATCCTTGTTCCACTTAAGAAGTAGGTTAATTTATTAAAGAACTTAGATAATAACTCAAAGCCTTTAATAAATATGTTAAAAATTTAGGTTGTTATGGAGGTGTTTACATGGGAACTGCGATTTATCAGGTAATAGCTACTTTAATTCCTATTTCTATAATTCTTTTAGTTGCATGGTTTATTCGTTCATCCATAAGGAAGAGTAAACAGTTAAAGAGAATGGAACAAAAGTTAAACGAAATTGAAAATACTAAGGATAATTAGTTGTTTTAACGGAAGCGTTCCTGCAATAGCAGCAGGAACGCTTTTTAACTAACGGGGGCGTTTCTGAAACAAGGAGAAACGCTTATTCCACTATAAAGACTCAGGTTAGGCGAAAATAGAAGGTTATTTATCACATTTATACTAAGTGGTGTATTTTTCATAGTGTTAGGTCAAAAATTCCTACAATTCATGGGTATGTTTACCGTTTTTAGTTAGGAAATGATTTAAGTAGCATTGAAAATATATATGACAACTCTTAAAGTAACGGGTGGCGTTTCTACAATAAGTGGAGACGCTTTTTTACTAACGAAGCAGTTTAATAAAAAAGGGTTAGTGAATTAACTTACCGTTTGAAGTATATACCGAGATAGGAGATGTTTAAATTGAAATATTTTATATTATTTATTGTTTGTATATCTTTGCTTATAGGCTGCGTCAATCTCGATAAAGCAAAAGAAGTTAGGGTCATTGGTCAAATGAAGCCTGATGAAGAAAATCAATATCATTTATACTCTTTTTGGAGTGCTATTCCTCAAGAAAATTGGGAAGAGGAAGTAATCGACAAAGGACTTAGAAGACAGTTTGAACTTTATTTTTCGTTTGATGTTCCAGCAGGAAAACTACATCTAGTTTCATATCCAGGTCCTGACACTGATAAATTTAATGAATATGTTGAGCTTTTGAATTTGAATGAATTCCCAACTTTTATTATTTTAGATAATGAAGGAATTGTATTAAGGACAACGGTTGTAAATGAACTTCTAGAATTTATAAATGCTTTACCTGATATTGAGTACAATGAATATGTATTATTCTTATTGCACTAACGGGGCAGAAGAGTTTAAGAAGAAATTGGTTAAATTGATTTACTTCATTTAGTTTTTACGAAGAAAAATAATGTTAGAGTTAGATTAACAAGTTAAAGTTGTGGGAGTGTTTTATAATGTTGAGGTTGGTTGATGACATAGTAGGAGCTATATATGATGTTTTTAAATTTATTATTAGGTCTATTATTTATTTTCTTGCAGGAACAATAATTGTAGCAGTTCCAATATACCTGATAGTTTGGATGATTAAAATGTTTCAATAATTTATTCAAGTAACGGAGGCGTTTCTGCAATAAAGCAGGAACGCATTTTTTTGTACAACAAAAAAGGGAATTAATGTTAAAATTAAACAAACGGTTATTCGAGTAACGGGCAGTTTAGTTGATATAGGTATTTGTATTAACGGTAGAGAATAACAGTATAAACTACTTATTTGGGGAGTTGGGAAAATGATAAAGGCGGTCTTATTTGATTTAGATGGAACTTTGTTAAATCGAGATGAGTCAGTAAAGAGATTCATAGATAATCAATACGAGCGATTAAATAAATGGGTAGGTCATATCACAAAAGAGAAATATATTTCAAGATTTATTGAACTCGACAAGCGTGGATATGTTTGGAAAGACAAAGTATATCAACAATTAACTCAAGAATTTCATATTTCTGGCATAACTTGGGAAGGATTGCTTCAAGATTACATAAGTGAGTTTAAGTATAACTGTGTTCCTTTTGATAATCTAATTCAGATGTTGGAAGAATTAAAGAGTAGAAATTTTCTTTTAGGAATGATTACAAATGGGTATGGACAATTCCAAATGGATAATATTAAAGCTTTAGGAATTGAAGAGCATTTTGATGTGATATTGGTTTCTGAATGGGAAGGAATAAAAAAACCTGACCCAAAAATATTTAAAAGAGCCTTAGAACAAATAAATGTATCACCTAAGCAAAGCGTATTTGTAGGGGACCATCCTGAAAATGATGTAAAAGCCGCTCAAAATGTCGGGATGAGAGGAATTTGGAAAAAAGACTTTCAGTGGGACAATGTTCAAGCAGATTTCACAGTTAGTGATTTAGCAGAACTACCATTAATCATAGAAAATTTAATCGAACAAAAAGTTGAATCTTGTTAAACTAACGGGGGCTTATATACAGTATGGTAAATGACCGTATTCCTCGTTAATGAAGATAATAAAACTGCCTATTTTCTATCTTTGCTTACTTGTTATATACAGTAGGAAATTATAGTTTTCAACGTAAACA
>NZ_JBWQTU010000041.1:0-5164 GCF_056619925.1 Halalkalibacter sp. HAAS-P013 | reverse complement strand
CCATTAGCTCAGTTACGAGCAAATCTACTTGAGGTAACTTCGAGTTGTTCTGACGCAGTGAGCTGCGAAGCTAAACTAGCAGAGGAAAGAACAGGTAAGACCACGGAGCGATTCGTCGTTCGTAAGCAACATGAAACACTTCTATGAAATAACAGCAAGAGCCATTAGCTCAGTTGGTAGAGCATCTGACTTTTAATCAGAGGGTCGAAGGTTCGAGTCCTTCATGGCTCACCATTTAAGATGTTTTTTTAAAACATCAATTATGCGGGTGTGGCGGAATTGGCAGACGCGCTAGACTTAGGATCTAGTGTCTTACGACGTGGGGGTTCGACTCCCTTCACCCGCATTATGAATGACAAGAATACTTCCTTGAGATTAGTGTATTCAAAGTTATACCCCTTGAACTTTTTCAGTTTGAGGGGTTTTTGCTTGACTGTTCATAAAATTGCCATCGAATATCATTTGATATTTTAGAGCTATAGTCATTTATTTAAAGCGGTAACTGGTATAATAATAAAAATTGAAATAGAAAGGAAAAGTGATTGATTAATATGGAAATACAAAAACAACAAGAAGTAAATAATAATCGTTCATTTAGAACGACCATTAGACAACTGGTAGAACATAAATACTTTCAGCCTATTGTTATTGCTATTATCTTTTTTAACGGTCTAATTATTGTTACTGAAACGTATTTGACTGGTAATAGTCTATTACTAGCTATAGATAGAATCATTGTTTGGATATTTGTGCTAGAACTAATTGTGAAAATTATTGGTCTTGGTTTCAAAGGATATTTCTCTGATAGGTGGAATCTCTTTGATTTTAGTATTGTTATAGGGAGTTTATTGTTTTATTCAACTCCTTTTGTTAGCGTCTTAAGACTAATAAGGGTATTGCGTTTGATTAGAATGATTCCTGCAATACCTGCATTGAGAAAAATAATCGATTCATTGATGAAATCAGTTCCAGCCTTAACCGGTATTTTGGGTCTTTCAATCTTAATTTTTTCTATTTATGCGATCATTGGAACAACCTTCTTTAGTGAAGTGCTACCATACGAGTTTTTTGGAAGCTTTCATACAGCCCTCTTTACGTTAATGCAAGTCGTAACGTTTGAGTCGTGGGCAAGTCAAGTGGCAAGGCCGATTATTAATGAGGTACCTTGGGCTTGGGTCTATTTTGTAACGTTCATCATAATTGGTGCATTAGTTATTTTAAATCTTGTAGTCGCAGTAATCTTAAGTTATTTGGGCCAAGATGATGAAGTAAAACGAGAGGAACAAATGGACCGATTATATAAAGAAAATAAAGAATTAAAGAAAGATATTCAAGAAATTAAACAATTGATTCTTAATAAAAATAACAACTAATGACAAAACAGGTGCAACCCATTTTGGTATGGGAGCGCCTGTTTAATTTTTTGTATAGTCGTCACTTTTAATCCATTGTTGCTAAGATTTCTTCTATCTTAGCGGAAACCAGAGGATAAAAATGCTTCTTTGCATCATTTGTGGAATTGCCTCCGAAAAAATTGGTGCCGGGACAAGTTTTCACATTATAATCCGGTCCGTTATCTAACACTCTTTCCTTTGTTTGTAAATTCCACCAATGATGATAAGTAATACTGTCAATTGAGGGGGTTAAGCCGAACTTGATACAAAGCAGGGCAGTAATGTAAACAATTGTATCCTGCTGTTCCTTAGTCATTACATCGTGACCTAGATCAAAGTTGCCAATATTTTCGATCGTTAACCCTGCTGAATTCGCCTTTGATCCAATTGAACCTTCTGGAGCAATATTAAATGGCCTAGATACAGCTAGTTTTCCATCAGGGAAGGTCGTTATGTTTTGCGCGATATTTTGCCAGCCCATTTCCTTCTTATGAAAGTTCTCCATACTTTGTAACATTTGAAAATGGTTTGTACCTTTAAATTGCTCATAAGAAGGTAACCATGTGTGATGTTGTTGGATGATACGAATATCACGATTAAATTGATTGTTAAATAACCAATCTCTAAACTCTTCCTTAGTCATAAGGATATGTTGTCCTTGCATGGTCATTTTTTTAGGAGTAACTTTTAATATTTGCCCTGCATATAGCTCATCAGAAACGAGACCATTTGCTTTTTTTATGGTGTCTACTGAAGAATGGTAAGTTGAGGCAATGTTCTGCAGTGTTTCTCCTGTTACAACTTCATGCATTATTGGAACCCATAATTTTTGTTCAACAAATAGAGAATCGGATTGCAAACCATTTGTTAGCTTAAGCTCCTCTATGGTAGTATCAAACTTCTTTGCAATTTCAGGTAACGTATCGCCGGCTTTTACTTCATAAAGGTTGCTAGGGCTATTAGAAGCTGCATGAACAGGAAGTAAATTCAGGAATATGATTAAGATTAAACTACAGACGAGGACAAGATTTTTCTTCATTGTTTTATTTCCTTTCATGTTAATATTGCACAGTGAATAAGTATCCTATAATTACCCTTTTTGACAATTATAGTTTGTAAAAATACAAGAAAATTATTCTAATACTTATAAGAAGAAAGCTGTCAGAAAAAGGATTTCGTGATTTTGGAGTAAACGGAAAAGTGTTAGCGACTGCAAACGGCTGGGGGAAGGAACAAAGTGAATTATTAAATGAGGTCCTCCATAGCAGTCCCGATGTTTTAATTGTTTCACCGACCTACGCCCCTTTGATTCTTCCTATACTGGATGATTTTGTTGAAAACAATATACCAGTAATATTATTGGATACCGACCATCAGTGGGATGAAAAAACAGCATATATTGGAACCGATAATTTTGAATTAGGGAAAAAAGCAGGGTTTTTACTTGCGTCCCAGCTGCAGCCTGGAGATAAAGTTGCTATCATTGGTGGAGACGTAAATAGTCCAGTCTCAGGTGAGCGAATTGCAGGTGCAAAAGGAAGCTTTGAAGCAGTACATATTGATGTAGCGACACAAAGAGTAAATTTAACGAATCGTTCACCACTTGTAAGAGAAGCGGTGGAAGATATTCTACTACTTCATCCAGATGTAAAAGCGATTATGGCAACAAATGATGTTCTTGCTTTACAAGCTATAGAGGTAGTTAGAGAGAATGGTTTTACAATCCCCGTTACAGGAGCGGATGGAACCATAAAAATGGTTGAACTCATTGAAGAAGAAGTGCTGCCTGGTACAGTGGCACAAAATCCTTATGATATGGGTTATCTTAGCGTAGAAATGGCCGAAAGAGTGATTAATGGAGAAGTTGTAGAAAACATCGATAGTGGTGTAGATATTATTATTAAAGGAAATGCAAAGGACCGATTAGATTTTTTGAGGGATTTGTTGAAGTAAAGAAGAGGAAGGACAAAAAATGGCTTCCTCTTCTTTCTGCTTTCAATAAACTTTATCCCCGTTAAAGATTGAATTCTTAACGACGACATAATCTACATGACGAATTGCGTCCAGCTTGTTTCCGCCAGAATAAGAAATAGAAGATTGGAGATCTTGCTCCATTTCAATTAATGTATCATTTAATGTTCCTTTATGTTCTACGTACATCTTCTTGCCTTCAACATTTCTCTTTTCACCTTTTTGGAATTCTGAAGCTGAACCGAAGTATTCTTTGCAGAGCTTTCCATCTTTCTCAATGGTTTCTCCTGGAGACTCTTCGTGACCAGCAAATAAAGAACCAATCATGACCATCGATGCGCCAAATCGAATGGATTTAGCGATATCCCCATTTGTACGAATTCCTCCGTCAGCGATGATGGGTTTAGTGGCTGCTTTTGAACACCAGCGCAAAGCAGCTAATTGCCAACCGCCAGTTCCGAATCCAGTTTTAATCTTCGTAATGCATACCTTTCCTGGACCAATGCCGACTTTTGTTGCGTCAGCACCAGCATTCTCTAATTCCCTTACGGCTTCAGGGGTTCCGACATTTCCTGCAATAACAAAACTTGCAGGTGTGTTTTTCTTAATGTGTTGAATCATCTCTATTACAGCATTTGAATGACCGTGTGCAATATCAATGGTAATATACTCTGGCGAAAGCTTTTCATCTGCTAATTGGTTAATGAAAGTATATTCATCCTCTTTAACGCCAACACTTATCGAAGCTAACAAGCCCCGTGAATGCATTTCATTAATAAATGGTATACGCTTTTCTGGTTCAAATCGATGCATAATATAGAAGTAATGATTCTCTGCTAAAAAAACCGCGATCTTTTCATCAATAATCGTCTGCATATTCGCAGGTACCACTGGTAATTTGAATGTATGCCCACCAAAATTAACAGACGTATCGCATTCAGAACGGCTCTTTACTATACTTTTTGCCGGGATTAATTGTATGTCTTCGTAATCAAACACATTATCCATGTACTACCCCCCTAAGAAATTGTAAGTATTAGCTTATATTAGTTTGGTGAAACTTCGTGAAAGTATCCTTGTAAAAAACTAATGTCGAATTTATTTAATTCCTCATCATTTATTTTGAAGTAATGAATTACGAGTTGAGGGGAGAGGGATTAATTTTGCTTTCTTCATTTCATCTTTAATCGCTATTGTTGCACTAATTCTTGCATTCTTTATCAAGCGGGTAAAACAAGCAGAAGATCCACTCGAGAAAAAGTCATCGGATGAGAATATTGTATCTGATTTAGTTAGCAGTAACTCCTAAGATAACACGAAAAAAATGATTAAAAGCACAATACCTAGTTGGAGGTATGTGCTTAATGTTTTTTCGTTATACACCTTTAAGTATATCCCGAATCTTCCTTAATTCTTCTGCTGTAAACTCAAGATTATATAATGTTTTTACATTCTCTTCAATTTGACTAACCCTGCTTGCCCCAATTAATGCGGAGGTGATTTTCTCTTCACGTAGTACCCATGCCAAGGCCATTTGAACTAGGCTTAGACCTTCACTTTATGTTTATGACGGTTTGTCAATCTAACTGCGACACGTCTTCCCAAAACGCTTAGTATGAAGTTTTCCAACCAAGACATTTTCTTGGGCGATGATTAATTAAATGCAAGGCTAACTCTAAATCTAAATCTTCTTCTGGTATTTGAGCTAGATCGGTCTTCTTAGGGAAGAATTCACGTAAGAGGCCATTGGCATTCTCGTTGGTTCCACGCTGCCATGAAGAGTATGGATCAGCAAAGTA
>NZ_JBWQTU010000040.1:0-6694 GCF_056619925.1 Halalkalibacter sp. HAAS-P013 | reverse complement strand
TAGTCTGATAAACCCCTTCACCCTCAAGAGTTGTTCTTGATTCTCTTCCAAGAAAGCCTCCAGCTGAATACGGTCCATAGGTTGTTCCATTGAGATGGCACAAGTTTTTAAATGGAGGCCATTGAAAAAGGTCAAAACCATACCTTTTTCAGTAGCCTTCACAAATGTGAGATCTTTATAAATCTGTCCTATTTATCAATTACCATCTATGCACTCTTTTTATTAACCAAAATAGTCTCTAACTCTTCCAATGATCTACCCTTCGTTTCAGGTACAAACTTCCAAATAAAGATCACTGAAAGTAAACTCATAATTCCGTAGAATGAATACGTTAAACCTCCGCTAAATTCCATCATCGCTGGGTACGTCGATGAAATAAAATAGTTAGCTGTCCATTGTGCCGCTACAGCAATTGCTACAGCTTGCCCTCTGATTTTATTAGGGAAGATCTCGGAAATAAGTACCCAAACCACCGGACCCCATGACATCATAAATGATGCTGTGTAGATAATAATAAAAATTAATGTCCAGATTCCAATTGTGTTTGAAAATGCCATACCGGCCACCCCAAACATACCAATTGTCATTCCTATCGAACCAATAATCAACAGCGGCTTTCTACCAAATTTATCTACTGTAAAAATAGCAATTAACGTAAATAACACATTCACTAAGCCCATAACGATCGTTTGGAACATGGATGCATCTCTTGCCGCTCCCATGCTTTCAAAAATTCGTGGAGCATAATAAAGCGCAACATTTATCCCGACAAATTGCTGGAATACAGATAATAAAACCCCGATCACGATAATCCCTTTACCATATGAGAATAATTTAGCTTTATTTACATCAAAGGATTTCTTAATTTCATACATTGTTGCTTTTGCCATTTTTTGATCATAAATTTTAGAAAGGACTGCCATTGCCTTCTCATCCTGATTTTTAGAAACTAAATATCGTGGTGTCTCTGGAACTGTAAACAATAGGAGTAAGAACAGCAAGGCGGGGATGGCCTCTGATAAAAACATATAGCGCCAACCAACGTCATTAATCCACTCCATTGATTGTCCTCGTCCGATTCCCCAGTTAACAAAATAAACGACTAACATCCCAAAGATAATCGCAAATTGGTTTAAAGAAACTAGTGTACCTCTTATACGAGCAGGTGCAATTTCCCCAATATACATTGGTGAGACTGCCGATGCTAACCCAACACCAATTCCCCCAATGATGCGGTAAATATTAAAGGTAATTAATAGAGCAATGGAAGGCTCACCTTTTGTAAAAAATAAAAATTCAGGAAACGCAGATCCTAGGGCTGACAATAAGAATAAAAATGCAGCGAGGATTAGCGTATTTTTTCTGCCAAATCGAGTTGCAAAATAACCTGAAATAAGCCCTCCGATAATACAACCAATTAATGCACTTGAAACTGTAATCCCATGTACAAGGGAACTAAGACCTAAACTATCTGCAAAATACGTTTGAAGTGACCCTTCAGCTCCCGAAATTACAGCTGTGTCATATCCAAATAAAAGTCCACCCAATGTTGCAACGAGTGTAATTAACACAATGTATAACGTACTATTTTTCTTCATCATACGTGACAAAAGAGAAATTAATTTCTCTTTCTTCCTCCCCTCTCTCATAAACAAGTATTTCTTTGTTACCTTTGTAATCTAGTGTGACACTTATCGAAACGAATCCACCTACTACAACAATCTTCACTAATGATTTCGTTTTCATTAATTGATAATAGAATCTGTGAAAACACTTTCAATACATTAAAATTATCATGAAAACGCATTCCAGACAGCGCTTTCTTCTTTACTTTCTTGTAGATACCTCTAAATTCTTGTAAAAGCTTATCATTTTCTAAAAACCTTTGATAAAAAAGGAAAAAACAGCAATCCATGATCGCTGTTTTACTGATGATACTTATTCCGATATTCACGCGGGCTCATACCGATTTCCTTTTTAAAAGCTGTACTAAAATAATTCGGGTCTTTATATCCTACATTCAACGCTATTTCCTTTAATGGCATATTTCCATCCAATAGTAGCTCGATTGCTTTTTGTATTCGAGTATGCTTCAAATACTCCATAAAGGTGACTTGAAACCTATCTTTAAATAACTTACTTAAATAATAAGAGCTAATGCCAATCTCTTCGGCAACCTCTTCAAGAGAAATAGACTTGTGATAGTTGCTATCAATATATTCCTTAGCCTGTAAAAGTAAAGCTCTCATTCCGTTTGTTCGCCACTCCCCCAAATGCTCGGTAATATTTATTAGTTGTGATTTAGCAACTTCTTTGATTTGCATCGTCGTTTCTAATTGCCCTAATCCAACTTGAATATCTCCATCAAATCCAAGCTCTTTCATAGAACGGGTTAACACAATAAAGAAATCCTCCATCGCTTTTTGAACGAGTTTTACTTGAAAGTCAGTAGCTTGCTGAATCGATTGAAAATAAGATTCAAACATTTGTAGTCCTTTTTGCATATCACCTTTTTTAACAGCCTCTACTAACTCTTTTTCTACTTCAAAAGGAATCAATTCTTTTCGCTTTTGTTTCAACCTTTCATTATAAACCATATAAGTAGCACTTCGATGACTATGAACTAACTCCAACGCATAAATGGCTTCCTTATAGGAATTAGAAAAGTGATTCACATTTGATACAAGCATTCCAACCCCAGCATACAGACGACATTGCTCTAACTTCTTTTGCACTTGATGAAGAATCGTACGTACAAAATCTTGTCTGATTTCGTCTTCTTTTGTTTCATGATCTGTAAATAACACTAGTACAGGAACCTGAAACCCAGTTAACGGACCGATAAAACAAGAGGGGCTTTGCTCGTGTAATACTTGTTTCAGTATTCGATACCAGCGGCTTTTTTCCTCACGATCTGGGTGGAGACTTTCTGATTCAAACGAAAAAACGGCTGCAAACCCTTTCTTATGTTCGAGTCCCAGGCCTAACCATTCATCCCACTCCCCCTGATCAACCTCATGGACATGATCCATAATTAGAGAAACAATAAAATCTCTCTCTACTAAGGAATGGACTCTTTCAAGACGACGATTGACCTGTTTAGTTTCTGTCACTCTCTGTTTTTCACTCTCGATGTCTTCTATCATGCGATCGAAGGCTTTTAATACCTCGCTAACTTTACTTGGTTTTAACAAATACTCTTTTATCCCAAACTTCATTGCCTCACGTGCATAATCAAACGTATCGAAGGCCGATACCATAATAAATTTTGTATTAGGAAGCTTAGGCACGATTTGCCTTATTGCCTCAATGCCATCGAATTCAGGCATTTTTATATCCATAAAGATTAAATCCGGCTTATAGATTAGGGCACGTTCCACTGCTTCCTTTCCATTCTGAGCCTCCGCCACAATTTCAAAGTTGGACCGATTCTTACTAAGCATTAAGCTAATACCTTCTCTCTCAATCGGTTCATCGTCAACCAGCATTACTTTTATCACATCATGCCCCCCTATCCTGAATTATTGTTTAATCGAATGCTAACCTTTGTACCTTCTCCAATGCTTGAAGAGATCGTAAATGTACTTTCTTTATCAAATAATTTAAGCCGGTCCATCACATTTTTCATTCCGATTCCAGTGGAATGGCCTGATCCTTTTTGGGATGAAGTGCAATCAGTTTCTTCCTCTTTACCTAACAATCGAATAATTGTTTTCTGATCCATCCCCACCCCATTGTCTTTAACATCTATACACACCATTTCATCCTCATGGTAAATATGAATTTCAATTTTTGCTCCCTCAGCCATGCTTTCAATTCCGTGTATAAAAGCGTTCTCAACGATAGGCTGAAGCGTTAGACATGGAAGTGGCGTTGATAGACAACTAGGATCTACATTTTCAATAAACTCTACTCGATCACGGAAGCGTGCTTTTTGGATAAAAAAATACTCCTTTATAATTTCGACTTCGTCTTTCAGTGTCGTTTGCCGATCTATATTGCCGATGTTATAGCGAAGTAAGGTGGAAACAGAGGAAATCAAGTCACTCGTTCGTTCCGCCCCTTCAATATAAGAGGTTTTTGAAATGGTATTTAATGTGTTAAACAGAAAATGCGGATTGATCTGATTTTGCAAACTTTTCAATTCCATCTCTTTTAACAGTTGAGCTAACCTTGCCTTTTCTTCTAATTCGCTAACCGACTCGAGGATATTCCTTTTCATTTCATTAAATGTCTTCGTCAAAAACCACAGCTCATCCTTCCGTGAAACAGTGACATCCTTCCCAGTATAACGACCTGATGATATTTCTTGCGCCGCCTTTGTCAACCTTCTTATTGTTCTCGTGATTCCATTAGAAAACCAGATGGCGAATAAAATACTGAAGAAAATGATTGCAATAATGATCGCAGTCCCCATTTTCTTTGTATTGATAACCTTTTCATCTATAACGACAGATAACTCATGATAGTTTGTAAGCTCCACATTAATGATATCAAGTGTTCTCTCATGAATATAACTAGCTGTTCTCTCCGCTTCATTTAAATAAATAGAATACTCTTGTATATCTTGGTTTGCTATACCTTCTATTACCTGTTCCGTTTCCTCAATAAAACTCGTTATCATATTTAGAACGTTTTTCTTGGAGATTCCGTCCTTTTCAGTTTCCTTAAAAATTTGTTGTAACTGAAGTAGCTGTTTTTTATCTTTTTGATAGTGATACAGGTTTTCGGATAAAGGTTCGTGAACATAAATTTGCAACGACTGAAAGGTCTGATTCGTCGTTTTCGTAATTTCATTTAAGAGAAAAAAATAGTCAACATGCTCATTATAAAGATCCATGACTTTATCGTTACTCTGTTCCCGAATAAGAAACAACAGAATTAGTAACAGAAGGATACTAGCAAAATAAATGAGTAACTTCGTTTGAATTTTAATCACGAGGACCCACCCTCTTGACTATTTATATTGGGCAAGTCGGAGTTCCGAATAATCGATAAGTCTGTATAATATAAGTCCTGGAATGGCTTATTTTCAATAATCGTTAACATCTTCTCAACGCTTCGATTTCCCATCTCAAAAGGCTGTTGTTCAACAATAGCGTTGATGTCACCTTTTTCTAACAATTGAATATTCTCATCGATCGCATCAAAAGTAATTACATACATCTCATTCTCTTTTTTTAGAGATTTTGCTGCAGCTACGATACCAACCCCGTTATAAGAACTCGTCCCATAAAAAGCTGTAATGTTAGAATGCTCGGTTAACATTCTATATGCTTTCTCCTCCGCATCTACTCTAGAGATATCCGATTCTTCCATGGCAACAATTTTAATTCCCTCAAACTGCTCTACAATATCAGTAAACCCTTTTACACGAAGCTGATGCAGGGCATTATCAAAATTGCCGGAGATGATCCCGACCGTCGCTTCCCCTTGCGTATCCTCAACTAATGCTTTCCCTGCTAACTGACCTGCTAAGTAATTATCAGTCCCAATATAGACATCACGCATGCTTTCTGAAGAATCTGTATCAATCGTAATAACGGGAATACCTTTTTTCACTGCCTGATTAATAAGCGGCATAAATTGATCGTTAAGCGCTTGCACAATAATCCCATCTACTTTTGATTTAATCGCCATATCTAATAGCTTAAGCTGCTCATCAGGATTAGAACGCTCAGGCCCTCCATATTCAACATAAACATCATGGTTTGCCTCTGCTGTCTTCGCACCTTGTCCGACTAAACGCCAATACTCATGATTCATTTCTTCTCCAATTAAAGCAAAATGATATATCGGAAGGTCATGTTCAGAAGTCATCGCTGCCATAATTTTTTCATCGTCTATCTGTGACTGTTGATAAAAATAAATCGAGAATCCAAATGCCGTCATAAAAGCAAAAATTAATATCATATATAGAATAGTCCGCCTCATATTGTCCTCCTAACCAAAACAGTAATGCTATAAGCAGATTCTATCATAATTGGATTTTTTAATTGGATTTTTACACATCAAATGTAAATGGCCGCAATTCACATTATGTAGATGCATAAACCCCCTCCAAACCTCATTCCCTTTAACCTAATTGAAAGCGAAAAAGCCATTGCCGAATAGCTTGATTTTTATTTTATTTTATAGCAAAGGCCAAAGCAATTCCTACGCTTCTAGCGAAGAGTTGCTTTAGATCGGAAATACGAAAAACGTATATCTCCACGTCAGAAATAAAAAAAGAAACTTCCCACAAGTTAAGTCAACTAACGAGAAGTCTCTTTTGTTTTTCATTATGTTAGCATTTTGTTTACAAACCACTACAAAATACTTATATAACAAGGGTTTCAGGGGCAGATTACATCATGCCGCCTCTAAGGTGAGAGTGTGTAATATCTTGTACGATGCTTGCAAAAAGTGCGGTATATCAGGATTTTGCTAAATTATTACTGTAACATCTTTAACGGGGTTATACTGCTTTTCATTGGATTGCGTTAGCAAAATGTTAGCATAGTTTTCTTATGTCTTTATACATGCCCTGATTTCTTGTCTCCTTTTCTTTCGTTCTTCATCAATCATTCTTGGACAACCGTAACATTTACTCGTTGCTTCTGTTTGATAATAAAGACAACAAGAAGGCTTCATGCGCCGAAAGGTACTGGCTCCTTATGAAGAAAGAAATGTTGGAAGTTATATATGGTAAGAA
>NZ_JBWQTU010000039.1:0-7369 GCF_056619925.1 Halalkalibacter sp. HAAS-P013 | reverse complement strand
AAATTCCTCAGTAAATGTTCTGCGTTCTCTTTTAGTCATCGTAGATTCTCCTCGATTATATTATCTGTAGTCTACTTGACCTTAATTTTTCTGTCTAGTTCAGTGTAGCCGATTCACATTAAATTCTTACTATAATTTTTATGTGAAGAATCTTGAAAGTGTTCAATGATATCAGTCTTTTGATTATAATAAAATACCTATAAAATAATCATATCTTTGCCTTGCAATTGTTAATTCAATAGTAGGATTGGAGGATATATTATAAAGACGAGGTAAATCAACTAACGGGGGCGATTGCTTAACAGGAGTAATCGTTTTCTTACTTATAAAGTTGAATAATTAAAATTAATTATAAATTAAGAAAGGCAAGGAGGGTTCTATTTGAACAAGATTTTAGCATGGTTTTTCATCATTTTTTATTAGTAGGTTGTTCAACAGAAGAAAAAAGAGTAGTCGAAAGGTTAAAGCCTGAGGAAGAAAATAAATTGAGTGTTAGAATTTTTTTAGAAGAATCACCTTCAGAAGAATATCAACGTAGTATTCTTGATATATTTGATGAGCATTCTCTATGGGGAGATAAAGTAACTTCACATGGTTTTACGATTTTAGATGACGATTCAACTATGAATATGATTATAAAAAGACTTTTGTTTTAGATAGATTACCTGAAATAATTGTTTTTAATAATGATGGTGTTATATTTCGAACATACGAGGTTGAAGCATTAGAGGCTTTTCTTCTAAGTGAAAAAGAATAGTCATACGAACAAATCTAATTAAAGTTTATTAAACTAAAGGAGACTTTACTTGAACAGCGGGAGCAGTAAAATGTATGTTGTTCTTTTAGTCTTTATTAAACTATAGGGCAGGATAGTATAAGAACAGAATAGGAAGTTATTCCTAATAAAAGATGATTTATGTTAAGGTTTAAATTATAGGAACAAATTGACTCCTTACAAATAAAAATATGAAGGAGGCGACATTATGGAAATTATTATTATGTTTATTATGTTTTACTTTGTTTTAATTTTGGCTCTTATTGCTTTCTTTAAAAATCGAGTGGGACCGAATAAAAAGAAGATTGAAGCATTAGAGGCGAAAGTCGCTAAATTAGAGAAAGAAAATGAAGAATTAAAGCATAAATGAAAAACGGTGCAAACGTATCGCTTTCTTTGTTTCGCTAAACGAAGCAGAAGAAGAAAACAATAAGAAAATAAGAACTAATGAATGCTGAAATAAGTGTTTTTTTGAAAGGGTGGTCTTATGTCTAAAAAAATATTAGGATTATTATTTTTAACGGTCTTTCTTACAGCATGTGGAAGTGAAGCTAAGGAAGAAAAATTTTATTTCTTCGCAACATCCGAAAATTGGAATGCGGAAATGGAAGCAACACAATATCCTCCTCCTGAAGATAATATAGATATTCAAATAGAGTTTGTCTATACAGGAGAGGAACAAGAGGTTGAACAAGAAATCAGCTATGAACATACTATTGAATGGAAAGGTGATGGACCTTCCATCCATATCAGATGCAATTAGCAGATACAGGGCTTTTAGGAGGTTATGAAGTTGGTTTTAAATGGATTACGCACATTCATTGGTTTGTAGATGGAAATGAAATGACCGAAGAATTAATATTTGAAGAGATGTAAGGCATTATGCAGCTAAAGGGGTGCGTTTCTGCAAGAGCAGTTTAACAAAATAAAAGGGGTGAGGAGAATTAAAAAGTTATCAAGCGTTTTAGGAGTTATAGGTGGTTTAGCAAGTATCATACTTTGGTTGGTATTTATTTTCTTTAATTCGTATTCTTCTGCTGGAATAGGTACAATACCAATTTCATTTTTTATGTTGCTCCTTCCAGCTTTATTAGCTGTTAAAGCCTCTATTCAATATAAAGATTTTGAACTGTTAATTGCATTTATATGGTCATTACCATATAGTGTTTATTTTGCTTTTACACCTGGAATTTTCGCTTTATTCGGTATTAGCTGTTTATTATATTTGGTCAGTTTTATTCTGATAAAGATACAAAAAATTAGTTAATTATGTGGTTTGGTCTTATGAAAGTAACGGAGGCATTAATGAAAACTGAAAATTTTGTTTAGAACTTAATGGGGGTTATGATGGGGAATTTTGGTATGTATGTATTAGCTTTAATTGTTTTGACATTTATAGTTTTTATGATTGGTGCAACTCTTCTAGGTGGTTCTAGTAGTCCCTATACTGATTTAATATTAACATTCATTGCAGTATATTTAGTAACTTCAAAATTTAAAATAAAAAAGGATGAAAGTAGTTAAAGAGAAAAAGTTTCCTCAACTAACGGAGTGCGTTTCTGCAAGAGCAGCAGGAACGCTTTTTGACTAAAGGAGCAGGATAGTTCAATTAGAAATAGAAATACATGTAAATTAACTAATTATAATAAGGAGGATACCGATGATGAAATTAATTCATATTTTTTTAGGGATTATTATTATAGTCATGGGTTCCTTGATTCTTAGTATCACAGTAGATGATGAACTAATTAGAACTATAATGCTGAGAATCGTAGGCGTTGTCTTATTACTTACGGGAATCTACTATCTTAAAAGGGTGGCGAAGTTTGGGAGGCAATAAAGTAAATTCATATAGTTGTTTTGCTGCTTATCCAACAAACGGAGAGCTTGAGCGAAAGAGTAGGAGCTTTTGTAACGGCAGCTCCTTTGGCTTAGTGCGCTAACGAGGCAGGATTGCTGAACAAGAATGAAGAAAATAAAAATAAAGGGAGTTTAGACATGGGTTTTGGTTGGCTTAATATTGGTAGCCTCGTGCTTGGACTAATTGCTTGGATACTTCCTTTTGTAAATTTCGGACGGTATGAAAAGCATAACCATTGGGTTACTCGTTCCATCATGAGTATCAGTGCTTGTGCTATTTCTCTGAGTTTCCAGATTTTCTATATCCATCATAAAGTAAAGATTGAGGATTGGTCTGCTCTTATGGACACGATGGGAGCTATCGTATTCGCCTCAGCGGTTCTTCTCATCATTACTATCATATTAAATGCATTTACTCTAATTGCATATCTTGATAGAACTGCAAAGTAGATTATCTAATCCAAGCGTTGTGAAAAAATGCACTTAAAATAACGGGGGCTTTAGCACAAGAACTGGAGCTGTTTTTATTACAACTCTTTTTGCTTATTGCGCTAACGGGCAGGTTTGTTAAATAAAGACTTTGAAAGAATTGGACTTGGGTTGTACAGTTTTTAATGAATAGGAACAGTGGAATAGTACAGTTAGATAAAAGGGGGTTTTTATGTATTTAACTCTTCTTCTATTATCAATGGTTGGTATGGTTACGTTGATATGCGTATTGATATTCTTTATTTACAAAATATTAAGAGGTAAAAAGAACGGTTACTCTTGGTTCTCTTTGATAATAATCGTTTTCTTTTTAGGTCTTGCCATTTGGCAAAGTTTATCTTCTTTTAACATAAGGCTTTGATTCTTATTAAAGTAACGGGCAGTTAAGTTGAACAAAGGTTACTGATATTCAGGGTGAAATCAGGGAACAATAATCTCTAATATAAGCCAAGTAAAGGGGATTATTGATGAAAAAGATTTTATTATTTACCATATTGGCAACAGCGATTTTAAATCTTTCACCAATTTTTACTCACGCTGAAGAAAAGTTAAATAAAGACCTAATGAAAATTGTCAATGAGTTTTTACCACCACATTCAATACTGGTAAGTCCTGAAGAACCTAAATCGACTAAACCATATCAGTTTTACGACTTTAACGAAGATGGACTAGAAGAGATTATTATTACTTTTGAAATAAAGGCAAAAGAACAACCAAATCCTTCACAATATGGCGTAATAGTATTAAGAAAAGAAAATGAAAAATGGGAAAAGACTTGGGAGACCCAAACACAGGGGGTAGGATTAGATTATTCAGGTGTTGCTGATATTACTGGTGATGGTATTAAAGAGTATCTCTTTGGTGTCACAATTGGTGCTTCAGCAGGAAGTAAACTAGAGATTTTTAAATGGAATAATAATTCTTTAAAGATGATAGCAGAAGTTCCATATCATATGATGGAGCTATTAAGTAATAAGAAAGTTGGTATAGCTGTTTGGCAAAGGTACATTGCAGATACCTATTTTGTAGATGTTCTAAAATGGAATGGAGAAAAATTAGTTCTAGATGAAGAACTATACTCTAGTTACTATCCCGTAATTGAAAAATTTTATAACGATAAAATATCAAAAATGGATGCGTGGTTCTATTGGTATACACTTGCAGATGCTCAAATAAAGGCAAACTTATTTGAAAAAGCTAGGAATTCTATACAAAAAGGAACTACATTAGCAAAGCAATTATCATTACCTGATGTAGTAAAAAACTTTGAACGATTAAGTGATAAGTTGGAAAAAAGGAAATAAGCTAACGGAGGCGATGCTTTAACAAGGCATCGCTTGCCTTATTGCGCTAACGTGGCAGTTTCCTAAAAGAAGGAAATTATATTTTGTTAGTTGAAATCATTAAAGAAATGACCGAAAAACAGGGAATTTGATTCCTTGTTTTATTTTTTTGAAAAAAAATGAAACAAATTAAAGCCAAATGATATTTCAATCTGTCTAATAGATGAAAGACAAAAAAGAAAGGGTGAATTACAATTATCCGATTAGTCAAAAAAGCCCAAAAAGGAGACGATAAAGCCTTCTTGAAAATTTTTCAAAAATATGAACAGGATATTTATCGAATGGCTTATGTATATGTAAAAAACAAACACGATGCATTAGATGTCGTGCAAGAAGTAGCGTATCGTTCATTTGCCAAAATAGAAACATTAAAAAATCCTGAGTATTTTAAAACTTGGTTAATGAAAATTACTATTAGTTGTTCTATTGATTGTATAAGAAAAAATCAAAAGGTTGTTCACTTAAAACCAGAGTATGAGGAGTTTATCCCTTCAGAGAGTGAGGATATTCCTCTTACAATATCACTCAAGCACTTATTGGAATCATTAAACGAAGATGAAAAAAGTATCATCATTTTAAGATTCTATAAGGGATATTCCTTTAAGGAAATTAGTGAGTTATTAAACATACCATTAGGTACAGCCAAAACGATTTTATATCGTTCGTTAGAAAAACTTCGAAAAAAAGCTAAGGGGGCTGATATTTGTGAAAAATAATATTAAAAAGGAATTAGAAAGAATAGAGATTCCAGAAGAATTACACGAAAGGTCATGGCTTGGTATATTACAGGCAAAATCAGAAAAGCCCAAACGGAATCTTAAAAAAGTGGCTCTATCATTGGTTGCTTCGACGGTTATTTTGTTTTCAACAGGTGTGGGTGCTGCACATATTCCTAGCTTTAATAATTTAGTATCTAATGTGAATCCAGAATTGGCAGTGATGCTTCAGCCAATTGAAAAAAGCAGTGAGAGTAATGGAATTAGAACAGAAGTAGTTGGTGCAATGAGCGATAATGAAATGGCAGTTATCTATATTACACTCCAAGATTTAACTGGTAGTAGAATTGATGAAACACTAGATTTTTATGATTACTCTTTGACTGGTGCTCAAATGTTTAACAGTCAGATTATTGATTTTGATGAAGCGACAAATACTGCCACACTTAGAATTCAAGCAAATGGTGGCAAGGAACTTAGTGATAGAAAAGTTAATTTTCGAATAGATTCTTTTTTAAGCCATAAAGAAACATTCGAACAGTCAGTTAACGCAAATCTTTCGGAATTAACAAGCATTGTTCCTGAAACAATCTCTCTTGATATGAACAACATTCCAGGTGGTGGTGGTACTTTATATCATCAATTAACTAAAGAAGATATCGTGCAGGTTTTAAAACCTAATCAAAATAGACTATCACTACCAGGAATCGACTTTATCCATATCTCTAATATTGGTATTATCGATAACCGTCTCCATATCCAAGCTAATTGGACGGAGAATGGTATGGATGACCACGGTTATTTTTACTTTATTGATAAAAATGGTAATGAAGTCCATCCTTCTAATATTTATTTTGGAACAGATGATTCAGGTGAAACAAACTATGGTAGAGAATTTACTGAATACATTTTTAGCATAGACAATATTGATTTAGAAAACGATAAATTAATGGGTTATTTTGTATCAAGTGAGAAATTTATAACAGGTAACTGGAGCGCTACATTTAGAATGCCGACGACTGGAGAAGAAAAAAGAACTGATTTTAATCAAGAATTTGAAACTTGGACTTCCGATAAGGTGTCAATTTCTCCTCTAGGTATAACTATATATGGGAATGGTGATTTTAATCATTCAAGTAATATTGAAGTAAATGCTACATTGATGGACGGCACTTCTATTACTTTTGACTCAATAAGAAGTTTTGATGAGAATGATAAGATTACGGTTAAATTCTTACCTGATAGGATATTGGATATCTCCAAAGTACAATCAGTAAATATTAATGGTATAGATATCTTTAATGAATAGTTAGTAGAGTAGCTTGCTGTGCTAACAGGTTGCTTGAACGGAATAAATGGAGTTGTCGTTTCGGCAGGTCCTTCTTGTGCTAACGGAGCAGATTAGCACAAGAATCTGTAAATTCTTAATTATTAGTCATTTATAATATGGAGAGTGAGACTTATGAGGTTAATTTTATTATTTGTTACTGTTTTAGTTATTCTATCTGGTTGTAACACAGGGTATCCAAGTCTTGAAGAAGCTGTTCAAAGTCAGTGGAAAACACCAATAAAGGTAATTAACCAAGATGAAAATAATCAATTAGTTTATTACTTAGACCAAACACAGCATATTTTAGGAGTTTATGAATTTGAGAATGGAATATACAAATATAACAATGAACAAAGTGTTGGTATGACTTTTGAATCGGAAAGTGGTTTACCTTTTTTAGTTTCAACTAACCATTTTGAAGGTATAGGAAATATTATTCATGGTGCTATTACAACAGATGAACATGAAATAGAAAGATTTGAAATTCATTATAAAAATGGAGAAATACAAGAAATTAGTGCAAAGAATAATACCTTTATAACGGAATTTCCATCTTTTTTAACAATAGATGTAGAAATGTTTTTTTCTGAAATTGAAAACGCTGTGGGATACGACCAAAATGGAGAGATTATTGAAAAGTGGAATAGGAATGCAGAGATAAATAATTAAAGGATTTTTCACTAACGGGGAGCGTTAATCCAATAGAGGGTTAGCGCTTTTTTTGTTGAAGTTGTTGTACTAACGCTCGCTTATATACAGTATCAGGTTCCGAAACATTGATATGGTGCACCTTTTATCTTTGTTTACATGAAACCGTAGATAAGCGTTTAAGGGCTTGACTTGGAGCCTCTGTGGG
>NZ_JBWQTU010000038.1:0-9954 GCF_056619925.1 Halalkalibacter sp. HAAS-P013 | reverse complement strand
CGAAAAAAGAACCCAGTATAAACTGGGTCTCGTTACTCCGAAGAGATATTATTTAGATTATAAAATTGCAGGTTAATGTCGTATTTATCTTTGTCTATTATTAGGGGGCTTGACCACAGCGTACTATTACTTTGATTCTTGTTAGCTTGAATCGAAACATATGTCTGGGGGAACACTTCATGACAGTTAAAACAACGAAACTGATTAATACGAACAAACAAATAGAGCGGCTTATCTAATACTTTAAGGTCGCGCATTTTTCGTGTGCGTCAGTCGTAGACATGATTAATCGTGTACCCGCAGAAAGGGTAACGCTCCTCTGTTGCTTGTTTAACAACTTTAAATTCTGGCAATTCTAGTGACATCGAAAATACTTTCAGACCTCCTGTTATGTTAAGTGACGCTAACATGATTGCCAGGAATCTGTGAGTGTTTTCTTGTTTTCGTTAAATTCAAAATGTGGTGATGAATCAAAATATATAGCAATTATAGAAAGGGTTTTCATTTTTGAACTTACTAATATATGATATATTGAAATGTATAGGCTTACTTTACAGCCATTCGTTTAAACGAATGGTTGTATGACAAATTACTAGTACATAAAAGGAGTGTAATGATGACAGCTTTATCACAACTTGTCCAACGTCTTGATGAAAGAACCCCTTTACCATCACTTTGCCCAGAGGGAGCTTGGAGTCCAGATATCACTAGAGAAATCACAGAATTGTCCGATCAGGAGTTAACTGAAAAAGAAAACCTATCACAGCTAGCTGTCCAAGCTGTTAAGGCAGGATTGCTGTTATGGAATGATGAGTTAGATTTATCCCATTCAATTTCACAAACTATTGACAATGAATTAGGAAGTTATTGGCATGGGATCATGCATCGCCGCGAAGGGGATTTTGGGAATGCGAAGTATTGGTTCCAGAAAGCAGGCAGTCATTCTATTTATCCAGCATTATATGAAAGAGCGAGTGAGATTTCATCAGAAGTGAAGTCATGGGGTGAATGGGATCCAAATCGTTTTATTGACGCAGTAGAGCACGTCATCATAAATGGGTTGGAATCATCTGCAGAAGCAAAGACACTTCGACAAATTCAAAGACTAGAAATTTCCTTACTAGTAAAGTACAGTAAGGAAGTTTAAAGCACGTGAAGCACGGGGGGCGGTTCTCGTGCTTCTATCCTGTTGAGGAAAAGAGAAAATTGCTGGCCGGTTCGTTGCGACCCCAAGTAGACAAAAAAAATCGAATTTCACTTATAGAACTAGGATCCGTAAGCTTTGGTTCTATTTCTATTCTTTGCCTAGACGAGTATCTCTGACTACAGATTGACAATCAAGGAGAGCGCGTTACAATCAACCAGTAATCAGAGGAGTGATAGTTAGGCCAAGAAGGAGAAAATCTAGCTACTTCACTTTAACACGCCTTGGTATAACGAGTAGGTGTTTGGAATAAAGCACACCTTGAATAGAATCTAATTGTTTTTGGGGAAAGACTTAGTACCTAAAGGAGGAACAAGTGGGGGGAAGTACAAAACAAAAACGATTCCTTTATCCATAACCTTCACCCATCTATCTAGATACAGTGCCTGAAAAAACGTTAGCATTCCTTAGTAAATACTCTTCAAACTCATCACTTGGTATAGGTTTACTATAATAATAACCTTGTACGATGTCACAGTTCATATCATGAAGGTATGTTAGTTGTTCTTTTGTTTCTACTCCTTCAGCAACCGTCTTAATTCCTAAACTATGAGACATCATAATGATAGCTTGGATAATCGAATTACTTTCTTTGCAAAATGGTATATCTTCTATAAATGATTTATCAATCTTTAATTTATTTATTGGCAATTTTTTTAGGTAATTGAGTGAACTATATCCAGTTCCAAAATCATCTAAATGCACACCTACACCATATTCTCGTAGTTCAGATAATGCTTTAATTACAGTCTCCGAATTGTTTATGATAGTATTTTCTGTAATTTCGATTTCTAAATATTGGGGATCTAATTGTGTTTCGTTTAGACACTTTTTTATAGTGCTAACAATATTGAACTGGTGAAATTGAATAGTAGAAATATTAACCGACATTTTTATTGGAGAAAAGCCTTTTTCCTGCCATATTTTGTTCTGAATACAAGCAGAGTATAAAACAAATTCGCCAATACTTAAGATCATTCCAGTTCTTTCAGCTATTGGAATAAACTCACTAGGACTTATAAAGCCTAACTCCTTATGTTTCCAACGACATAAAGCTTCTACCCCAATAACTTCGCCTGATTTTAGATCAATTTGCGGCTGGTAATATAGGAGAAGGTCCCCTCGATCGAAGACGGATCTTAATTCATTTTCAAGAGTTAGATTAATAACGGTTTCTTTGCTATGAGAGGGGTTATAAAAACTAAACTGATTCTTACCAAGCTTTTTTGAAGCATACATAGCCATATCTGCATGTTTAATGAGATGCTCTGAAGTGTTTCCGTTTTCTGGAAACATACTAATGCCTATACTGGTTGTGACATGTAATAAATAGCCTCCTTCGACATCAAATGGTATTTCAAAAACATCCAAAATTCGTGCGGCAACTTTAGCCGCAGTTGTTTCATCTACATAAGGTAAAAGGATCAGGAATTCATCTCCACCCATACGACAAACCGTTCCGTCTCCCTTAATACAATCTAATAGTCTTTTACTAACTTTTATTAATAAATTATCACCAACAGTATGGTTAAAAGTATCATTTATATTTTTGAATCCATCTAGATCAAGCAAAAGAACAGCTATCTTTTTTTCTTCATCTTTCATATAACCCATCGAACGGTTTAGCTTATTATTAAAATATGAACGATTCGGAAGACCTGTTAAATCATCTTGAACTAACCTAAGCTCATTTTCCTTTTTTCTTTTGATTTGTTCTGTCATATCACGCAACAGAATCATCCGAACATTCCTTCCCTTGTATGGATAATGATGGCCGATGCCGTCTAAGTTTATGTTTGACCCGTCTTTTCGTATTCCGATTATCGAAAATCTTTCTTTTTCTCCATCTATCATATGATGGTCTTTGTCACTAAATAAATCATATACTGATTTTCCAATGACCTCGGACATGCTGTAATCAAAAATCTCTTTAAACCGATCATTGCACTCTAAAATAACTCCCTTATTATGTATAATCATGGCATCTCGATTCACCTTTTTAAGAATCGATAATTGATCGTTTTTCTCTTTTACATGAGTATAGATACTTACCATTTTCTTCCCCCCCTGTACATTCAGAGCTTAAAAATATAATATTTAAAACTAATAAAGATGTTGTTATTTTTGCATGGTATGCGACATTTGTCCTATGAAATGGAAGATTATATACCAAAAAATCATCAGAGGGGGACAGGTTCCTTGTCCCTAAAGAATTATAGAGTTACACTTTTTATAGCAGGTTTTTTGGAACTTTTGTCGAAGAATTGTGAAGAATGGGCTGAATTTAGGAGAAAATCCTGAAGCTAGTCTGTTATAATAACCACAGCCCCGTTCACTCCACTTTATACTGTACTGGAACCTATCCAGCTGTGCCTTCTCCGTAACAATGTACCCTTTCCTTAAGGATGTCCCTGTCTTAATTTCAACTCTCATTATTGCCCATCTCCTCACACGAAAACAAAATTTTTAGTCGATCGGAATCAGGTCAGGTTCTGTCTATGCCTGTGATTGTGACTGAAACGGTAGATTCCTATCAATTATCCTATTTCTGGTTTGCCTAGTGATATCGCCTTATTGACGACACTGTTTGGGTAGTTATTAAAAAAATCTGACATAAAAAAGAACAAAAAGTGTATCAACATCACATCAGAGAAATAATGAACGGCTGTTTGCCAAATTAGAACCTTGGAGTGATGCGTCTATGCCTAGGAAAGCAAGGGAAAAGAGCCGGAGTGGTATCTATCACATTATGTTGCGAGGAATTAATAAACAACTCATTTTCGAGGAGGAGAAGGACAAGATTAGGTTTTTAGAGACGCTCTAAAAATACAAGGCTATCAGTAAATACTAGATTTACAGTTATTGTTTGATGAACAATCATATCCATCTTTTAATGAGGGAAGTCGGGGAACCGATTTCAGTAGCGCTGAAAAGAATTAGTTCAAGCTATGTTTATTGGTACAATTTGAAATATGAGCGATGTGGGCATTTGTTTCAAGGGAGATTTAAGAGTGAAAAGGTAGAAGATGCGGATTATTTTCTAACGGTTCTTCGGTATATCCATCAAAATCCAGTCAAAGCAGGTTTGGCCAAAAGCGTGTTTGACAGTGAATGGACAATTATCCATGAGTATATGGATAAAGCAAACATTGTTGATATTGATCTTGGCTTTCGTATCTTTTCACGAGATCGAAGCGAGGCCGTGAAATTGTTCTCTGCCTACATGGATGAGGAAAATGAGGATCAATGTTTAGATGATCAGGCACCTGGAAGAATCTCTGATAGCGAAGTTAGGGAGTATTTGCAGTCGCTAGGAATTACCAATTGTAGTATGTTTCAACAGATGGATAAAGAAGCGAGGGATGCTGTTTTGATTACGCTTAAGGAGTTGGACGGCGTGTCCGTTAGACAGCTTTCAAGAATAACCGGGATTTCAAAGAGTGTGATTGACCGGGTTTAGGGACCACCAGTTCACACTGCTGGTTTTGATTTTGGGGTGATCTTGATTTAATTATACATAATAATGAATGGACTTTCATGTTATTTTATAAAAGTTAGGTGCCTGGGATACACTACCCCACAAGTGTTTAAGCAAAGTGCTACTTGTTGTAGTTGAACATTGATGCATCAAATTAAAATGTACTTTCACTGATCGGGAACCATCCCCGCCGCTTCCCCTAGTTATTTCTCATAGATTTCAATAGGTAAGTCATCAGGATCTGCGAAAAAGGTAAACTTTTTATCAGTTAATTCATCTATTCGAACAGGTTCTACCTCAATTTTTTTTAATTCAAGTTCTCTTTTGGCTTCTTCTACACTATCTACTTCAAATGCTAAATGTCTTAATCCCCTTGCTTCAGGGTAGCTTGGTCTGTCAGGTCTATCTGGAAATGAAAACAATTCGATTTGATAGTCATTGTTTACGGCTAGGTCTAATTTATAGGATTGTCTTTCTTCTCTGAAGGTTTCGTTGACTATCTTCAATCCAAGAACATCAACGTAAAAATGTTTAGATGTAACGTAATCAGAACAAATAATCGCGACATGATGGATTTTGTTTAATTTCAAGATGAATCTCCTTCTCTCTTTATAGTTTATTTACATATCTTAACATGGGAGGAAGGAAATTTAATATCTAATAAAAGATCTAGGCGGACAGCTTTTAAGGAAATAATAAGAGGCTATTAATCATGTTGGTCCATCCCCATAGTGCTAACCATAATGGCACACTTAATAAGATTCCCCAGATTAAACCTTTGACATAAGTTTAGTATCTGAAAGTCGAAATATAACTTACCTCAATTTTTATCAAGAAATTCTTGAATCGATTTCTTAAAAGTGAAGATTTCCAGTATGGAGTAATTCTTTCGAGAAATATTAATTCCATAAGGGTGCCAGAAATAAAAAGCACCCTACTTGGGCAATCGAAAATCACCGGTGTCTCAAAAAGTGTGATCCAACGTCTAAACTAAAAAGGGACGAAGAACCTGTCCCTTGAAGATTTCCAAAAAATCATTTATGATTTAGAAGAGTAAGAGGTATCTATGTAACTATCAGAAAAAAATGAAAGCGCTAACTTGTGTAGGTAATATGAATCATCATGAATGTCGTTGCAGGTGTAGGAAAAAATCAGTATTGAGAAATTTACAAAAGGTGTTTGGCCATTTCTATTGGTCTATCCAATCATCTTACTTCTAATAGTTTTGTTCCCATCTATCATTCTAGCACCACTAGAGTGGCTATTATAATATATAGTAAATTTTGAAAGCAAAGGAGACTGAAAAATGGAAAAATCCAATGTAGTGATTATTGGCGAATTACCGCAAACCGTTCTTGAGAGATTGGAAGAGGAAGCTGAGCTAAGAGTATGGAATAAACCTGAAGCTATTCCATATGACACGTTAATGGCATGGTTAAAAGATGCAGAAGGTTTGTTGAGCCGAGGAGATATTCAAGTCAATGACAATATATTAGCACAAGCTCCCAATCTACGGGTAATCGCACAGTCTTCTGCAGGGTATGACAATATTGATATTGACGCTTGTACAAGGCGTTCGATCCCCTTTGGCAATACTCCAGAGGTGTTAAACGATGCAACGGCTGATTTAACGTACGGTCTATTGCTATCAGCGGCAAGAAAAATAACTGAAGGAAGTGAATTTGTTAAACGTGGTAAGTGGAAAAGTCCATTTGACGTACCAATGGGGGTTGATTTGTATGGAAAAACACTTGGTATAGTGGGGATGGGCAACATCGGAAGAGCTGTTGCAAGGCGCGCGCAAGCAAGCGGAATGAATATTGTTTACCATAATCGAAAAGTAAATGAAGTGAATGAAAGTATGGGGACAGTCTATGCAACGTTTGAAGAATTACTAGCAAATTCAGACTTTATTGTTGTGCTCGTACCATTAAATAACCATACTAGAGGGCTTTTTGGAAAAGAAGAATTTAGACAGATGAAATCATCAGCTTATTTTATTAATGCATCGAGAGGCCCAGTTGTCAATACGAATGAACTATTTGATGCGCTTGTATCTGAGCAAATTGCTTATGCTGCATTGGATGTAACAGATCCAGAACCCATCAATAAGGCTCATCCAATAATGAGTCTAAAGAATGTATTAATTACACCTCATATAGGAAGCGCAGCAATAGAAACAAGGACAAGAATGGCCCATTTAGCCGTTGATAATATACTAGCTGGATTAGAAGGAAAACCATTACCTGCATGTGTAAACGAAGAGGTTAATTTTTGCTTAACTAATTACAAGGGGGATTAACTAGAATGTGAACCTTGTCATTCTATTTCAAATGACAAACTCTTTATACACTTACTTTTTGGATAGCCATTCGATATACGTGGCCTAGTTAATACCCAGTTTGAAGGATTGTTGGAGCAAGAAATTAAAGGGTTTGTGACGAAGGTAGGCGAGCTTGAGGAAGTTGAAACCGAACGCTTGATGAGCTTTGCGTCTGACTTTTTTCAAATAAGGGAGTAGCCCATTAACAATGAGCAGCTTATTGAGGAAATCAGCGACTTTTTAATTGTGTATATGAATGCAGGAAAAGTCGGGCTGAATTCGTTTATCAAAAAAGCACAATTGAATGTACATCAGCTCGATCATTTGCTTGCGATTCACTTTCTTTTAAAAGAAGAGGTCAAGCAGTTTGTTCGGGATTTACCTGTTGCGATTCGGAAGTTTAAAACGTCGACCAAAGAGATTAATGAGAGTTATATCGGTGAAGTGCGCGGACAAATCAATTGGCCGAATACGATGAAAGAGAGGTTGCGCCTGAATCAAAAAGATCGAACGATTTTTTCCTGCCAGGAGAATAGACGGAACTATGATCTACCAGAAAATTTGATTGTAAAAGAGCTGATTCAGACGATTTATAACATTTTGTTTGTGAAGCTCGATACATCTGTTCTTGAAAAGTATCACTACTTTCGTGAATGGAAGGAGCTTAGACTCATTGTCGAAGAAATGATTCGGAGCAATGTGTTGTGTATTTATCGAAAGTTAATTCTGTAAAGCACAACGTAACGGAGCGGATGATTCAAAAAACGTTAGGGCATCGCAATCCTCTTTATAGAGAGGCAGCGCACTTACTTTTATCTTATCTCCGTATTATGAATGGATTTGATGAAGAGATTGTCCAGGAATTGCTGAGGGAGACATTTGTGTTTCCGGCGAAAGAGGAAGTGCTGTTTGAGTTGTATTGGGTGATGAAGCTGATCAAGGCGAATACAGAAGAGGCAGACTTGCAGCTTATTGATGGGCGGAGGAATTTGGTTGCGAGTTGGAATGATGATGCGTATGACTATCATATTTATCATGATTCAACCGGATCGAAGGAACTCCGGTTTGCGATATCGACAGAAGAAGTGAGCGAAGTATATCATCTATATATAAAGAAGAAAGTAGATTCGATGAAGCGTTCTGTTGACTTAGCATCAGCCTTTTTTCAGCGAAGTGTAGAGAGTAAGACCTTGTGGAGTGGAAGGCCGGATATTTTGATTGAAGTGTATCAGAAGGAAACGGGTGAGCTGCAGAAAGTGGTCATTGGGGAAGTGAAGCATACGAAGAACCCAGATTAAGCGATGAAGGGACTTCGTGAGTTGGTTGATTATATGGAACTTGTGAAGGGACGTGAAGGTGAGTATTTGAAGGAACAAGATGTGGAGATTGAGGGGATGCTGTTTGTTGGGGAGATGCTGGTAGAGAAGGAGAAGAGACAGGGGGTTTCGGTTGTTTCGCTGAGTGATGTTAAAGGTGAGCAGTTACAGGTATAGACGTAAATTGATGAAAGAGCAGATGGGGAGACCGTATGTTGAAAAAGGAAGAATTGCTTAAATGGTTGGACATGTATGACGACTTGAAATATCCATTCGGTATTTACCGAGATCTCGTGATTGAGCAAAAAGAACATCCGAGAAAATTTGAATTAATGGGTGCTTGGAAAACAGGCAGTCTTTGCCTGGATCTAAATGGGATTGAATCTATGGATGGTGATGGGAAGTGATACGCTTTTAAATAACGTTGGGCGAGTCATGCCCCTGTAGGCTTTGACGTTTGGAGATCGATTTCAACGAACCAGGATGAAGTTAGAAGTAAGTTACCAAAGCAACTTTTTCAATCTGAACCGAGCATTTTAAGAGAGCTTCAAGCTCAAAAAGGATTTGGATTTGTATGGGGTCTCTGAATGGGTTAATCTTGGAAACAATGTGGATAAATTGCGCAGTGGAACCGAAAAAGAAGGATTAGGAACATTTTTCATGAAACAATTCGGTGGATCCACTTCAGATGCTCAATTAGCCAGTCAGGTAGGATCCATTTATACGTTAACAAATATTTGGGAGCATAACGGGAAAAAACGTGGAATGAAGTGGGAGGAACGGTTTGAACAATGGTATGAGCAGATGTTTTAGCAGGGATGGTGACAATGAAACTCTGAGTTGAATGGTTAGCTTTATTTTGGGTAATGAGCTGTTAAGGTAGATTGTTTCTATTAGTATAGTTATAAAAATGGGTATGATGTGAGATGGAGGCCCTCGAGATAGATTGAAGCTTGATGCTAGGTCTAGTCCCGGGGCTCTCATGGAATATTTTTAAGAGAGGTCCTTACATATTAAAAGGATTAAGAGAATCCTCTGGCTTCTTTTCACTTATTAATGACCAGTTTCCAAGAGAAGTTTTATAAGGCGTTATATATAATACTGGATTTTACGAACCAAAATGAGTGGACAATGTCTGCTTTTATGTTTTGTTCACGTTTAAGTGGTTGTTTGTTGTGGTAATAGTATTGTGGAAAGAAAGTGACTTGATCTTTATGTGGAACTATGATAGATTAATAAACCTAGCCGCAAAAATTAATTTTAAATTAACTATTGCGCAGAATTATTCATTGTGATATATTGTTACTTGTCGCTACGAACGATTGATTGGTTCGTAACGAGTTGCGGAAACAACATTTAAAAAGTTGTTGCGCAGAACGAAACAGTATGTTATGATAATGAATGTCGCTGATGAAACAGCGGTTAAAGAGTTCTTTGAAAACTGAACAAAAGCCAAGCGAAATAGAGATACATGATATCTCGTTAATTTCTAAAAGTGATTTACTTTAATCACGCAAAGTATCGTTAGCGATACATTTTGAGCTAATCAGCTTACCATTTTTATGGAGAGTTTGATCCTGGCTCAGGACGAACGCTGGCGGCGTGCCTAATACATGCAAGTCGAGCGGACTGA
>NZ_JBWQTU010000037.1:0-12063 GCF_056619925.1 Halalkalibacter sp. HAAS-P013 | reverse complement strand
TACTTTGCTGATCCATACTCTTCATGGCAGCGTGGAACCAACGAGAATGCCAATGGCCTCTTACGTGAATTCTTCCCTAAGAAGACCGATCTAGCTCAAATACCAGAAGAAGATTTAGAGTTAGCCTTGCATTTAATTAATCATCGCCCAAGAAAATGTCTTGGTTGGAAAACTTCATACGAAGCGTTTTGGGAAGAAGTGTCGCAGTTAGATTGACAAACCGTCAAATCAAAACGGGAAAATATTAGGGAAAATTAACAGAGAGTTGCAGGGAAATTACGGTCAGCCTGCAGTTAATATTTCTCGTTCTGCTTTGCATCAAGTTCTTGTGGAAGAAGTTGAACGGAAGGGGATTGTGATCCACTATAATAAAAAGGTTGTAAACATTATAGATGATTCAGGCAAACAGGTAGCCGCAAAGTTTGAAGATGGGAGTTTCGTAGAAGGAGATTTTGTCATTGGAGCAGATGGTATACATTCCAAGACTAGAGAATCTATACTCCCAGATGCTCCAAAACCTGCTTATACTGGACTGCAGTGGATTGCTGGTTTCGTTCCACAGACAGAAGTACCTTCCATTGACAAAGATGATCATAAACTTTACATGATTTTTGGTCTTAAAGGATTTTTCGGTTACGGAAATTTTAGCAGGAAACATGCTACTATAGGCTGGTGGTATAACATTGTTAAAGAAAAAGAAATTTCAAAAGAAGAGTTATCGTCAGTTTCTAATGAAGAAGTCAGGAGAGAGCTTTTGGAAATCTGCAAAGGATGGAACGATCCTGTGGAAGAACTTATTTTAAATACTCCAAAATTAATAAGAGGGAATGTGCATGATATCCAATCTTTGCCTTCTTGGCATAACAAAAGAAGGGTAGTACTGATTGGGGACGCTGCACATGCAGTCAGTCCCAATTCCGGACAAGGTGCCTCGCTTGCTCTTGAAGATGCAAGTTACCTAGCAAAACTTATTATGGATAAGCAAGGGTCTCTGAGTGAAGTGTTTGAGCAGTTTGTTCATGAACGTAGGCCTCGAGTTGAAAAAATAATAGCTGAGGGAAGAAGAAGCGGAGACAATAAAAAGGAAATGACACCGGTCTCCGCTTGGATCAGAGACCGAATACTGTCGATCATATTCCCGCTGTTTGCAGATAGAGGAAACCGCTGGAAATATGAATATAAAATAGATTGGAATGAATAGCTGAGTCTGTGATGAAGGTTAAACTGTTATGATGCAAAAGGAGAAGTAATATGAGTTAAGGCACCTTCTTTCTTGAAGGTGTTTTTATTATGGTTACTTAACCATTTAATATTGGAATATTTAGTGGATGTTACTACTGCTTACGGGGGTAGTGACTAGGCACTTTTACTTATGTAACAAAACACTAAAAGTGCAGTACTTAAAGTGAGAATTGATCAGTATATTATATATTACTGGTCTACCAGTTCAGTAAATATTTCCTCAATGGGGTACAAGTATACTTTTAAAACAAACTACTTCGCTAACACGCAAAACAATTGGAGGGAGTTTCCATGAAAGCAATTGTATACACGAAATACGGAGGACCTGAAGTTCTTCAATTAAAAGAGGTGGAAAAGCCTATTCCAAAAGATAATGAAATCCTGGTTAGGGTATACGCCACACCAGTAAGTTTCGGAGATATATTAGCTCGTTCATTTAATGAACTCTCTCCTAGCCAATTCTCGATGCCCTTTCTCTTTTGGATTCCTGCAAAAGTAGCTTTTGGTATTAGCAGACCTCGAAAAAGAATTTTGGGAAGTGAGTTCTCTGGAGAAGTGAAAGAAGTAGGCAAAGACGTAAAACGATTTAAACCAGGTGATCAAGTTTTTGGATATCTCGGGCAAAACTTTGGTGCATATGCTGAATATTTATGTGTGCCTGAAAAAGGAATCGTAACGATAAAACCTTCGAACCTTTCATATGAAGAAGCTTCTACCATTCCTTATGGGGCAATAATGGCGATAAATTTGCTTAGAAAAGTAAATGTTCAGCCTGGGCAAAAAATCCTTATTAATGGAGCTTCAGGAGGAATAGGTTCCGCAGCCGTTCAGCTTGCAAAGTACTTTGGTGCAGAAGTTACTGGGGTATGCAGCACACCAAGATTAAAATTAGTAGAATCACTTGGGGCTGATAAGGTAATAGATTACACGAAAGAAGATTTTACGGAAAATGGGGAAACTTACGATCTTATCTTTGACATATTAGGCAAGAGTTCGTTTTCAAGGTGTAAACAATCCCTCCGGAAAAACGGCCGCTACCTTTTAGCTAGCTTTAAAACAAAACAACTATCTCAAATGCTATGGACGTACGTTGTTTCTAATAAAAAAGTTATTTGTGCATTAGCACTGGAAAAACGCGATGATTTAATTTTTATAAATGAGCTTATTGAAGCTGAGAAGTTCAAAACAGTGATTGATAAGTGTTACCCGCTGGAAAAAATCGCAGACGCTCACAGCTATGTAGAGAAAGGAAACAAAAGAGGAAATGTAGTGATAACTATAAATTAAAGTTTCTGATGTGTACCTTTTTAAGGCTCAGAGCACAATGCTCTGAGCCTACATATCCTCAAAAGTATCAACGGTCTTCTTCTCATCTTCATCCCGTAATTCTTTGAGAACTTGGGAATAGTATTTATAGGTGGTATCGATATCTTTGTGTCCCAACTGTTCACTCACATAGTTAGTGGTTTTGGCAGTTCTTGTGGTGAAATTAGCCAATAAATACTACACTATCGTTGTTGCTCATAGTTCCATTGTATATTTTTTCCGAGTGAACAAACCAACTTTTTTTAGGCTTTGTCTAAAATTTACGAGAAAAGTAAAACTGAATATTCCGAATGTATTTATACAATACTAGTGATAATAATATTAAAAGAAAAAGTGTGGTGTATAATAATTGAATGCCGAATTGATAGAGAAGGTTGAAAAAATAGTAGGTGAAAAAAATAGAATGATCAAACTGGATGAACAAGGATGTACTTCTGAAGTTCATCAGATTATTACAGAAAATGGTTCCTATTTACTGAAAAGTTCATTTGAAGAAAAATATAAGGAATGGTTGATGACTGAGGCTCTTGTATTAGAAAAGTTAAATAACAATAAGCAAATTCCAGTTCCTAAATACTACGGTTTTATCGAGGATAAAGTTGGAAGTCATTTAATAATATCATTTGAGGACGGAATTACGTTAACTTCTGCTTTAAACCAAGCGAAAAATCTAACAGAAAAGAAATCGTTAATTAGGAGTTTTGGACACTTTCTTCATCATTTTCATGAAAAAAAGCAATTGCAACAATTTAAAAGAGAGAATGATTGGCTTGAAGAGCAACTTGTGAAGGCACAAATTTATGTGGAAAAAGGACAAACAGAAGGCAACTTAGAATTGTTAAATCAATTAAAGTCTGATAAACCTCTACCAGTTCAACAAACTATGATGCATGGTGATTGCACAACAGATAATGTGCTTGTTTTTAATGGAGAGGTACAACTTTTTATTGATGTATCGGGTATGACAGTCGGAGACCCTCGATATGATGAATCCCTAGCGATTGAAAGATTTATTAATAATCCTGAATACATAAATGCCTTTTATGAAGGATATAAACGTTATAAACTTACAAAAAAGGAATTTCAGTATTTTGAAGGGTTATATGAGTTTTTCTAAGGGTATTTTCATGTAAGGAGGACATATGGAGAAGAATAGATATTCGTTAAAGTTACGGTTTTTGGCTATAGTGATAGACTATCTAGTAATTTTATGTTACGGCATACTATTAGGAATTATCTCTTATTTATTACAGCCACTTTTAATACCTTTTTTTAATGATAGTCCCTATGTAGCGCAAATTACGGGTTTTATATTAATTACTTTACCTGTACTATTATATTTTATTTTACTTGAAGCTTCCAAATATAAAGGAACCATTGGAAAAAGGGTATTAAAGCTCGAGGTCTTAACAAATAATGGGAAACAAATTGGATTTATTCGAGCCATTTTACGTTCAGTAGTAAAATTTTTACCTTGGGAGTTAGCACATTTTGCTATTTGGAGAATTTATTTACCATCATTGGTCCCGGATACAGTAATAATGGTGACTTTAATAAGTGTAAACGTATGTATATTGTTGTACATAGTCCTTCCGTTTTTGAATAGTAGAAGAAAGTCAGTCTATGATTGGATTGCTGGTACAGTAGTAGTGAAGTCATTCTAATTATTGATCATTAATATTTTTTTGAATGGGTGTGAAGTAATTTCACACCCATTCATTTTGTACTGCATAGGTTGCATGCGAGTACATAGGAGAGGCTAAATTAATAGATAACGAGGAAGCAAGGGGACTGATTTGCTTCCTTTTTGGATAACTATTGGTTTCATCATAATTGGATTTGTTGTTCTCGTTTCTATGAAAAAAAGTATGGAAAGTAAGCTCGATTTTATAAAAGCAAATAAGGAAAGCGAGGAAAGTTCAATAAAAGCTAAATCTTTAGTTTGGTGGATGAGTACCGCAGCTTGGGGCATAGAGAGTATCCTTCTTATTGTTTTGTCGTTTCATAATCACTTATTAGATAAATTATATTTTAAGGATTTTATTGAAAGACTTTTCGTTCTATGTTAATATCTACGTAACCGGTTACGTAACTAGGAAGAAGGATATAATTATGACCTATACGATCAAAGATGTAGCCCAAAAAGCAAATGTATCAACAGCAACAGTTTCTAGGATACTGAACGACCAAGGTGGTTATTCAGAAAAGACAAAAAGAAAAGTACTTAATGTTATTCAAGAATTAGATTACTATCCTAGTGGGGTAGCAAGAGGATTGACTAATAAAAGAACAGATACCATTGGTGTATTAGTCCCAAACTTAACAAGTTCTCTAATTACTGAATTTTTGAATGGAATTGAGTCAGTTGCGCACAAGATAGGATCGAGTGTTATCGTATGTCACACAGAGTCGCATGGTATCAAAACTATGAAATATCTGCAACTATTACATGAAAAACGAATCGATGGTCTTATTTTAGTTAGTACAGCACTGAAAAAAGAGTATTATGATTATATCGTAAAAATGAGAGTTCCAGTTGTTCTGTTGTCTGCTTATTCAGAATTTCCCGTCCCTTACGTTACAGCGGATGACTACGAAGCTGCGTACACAGGGACCAAGCATTTAATACAAAAAGGTCATAAGGATATTGGGATGATTAGTGGAAATAAAGAAGAATGGATTGCCGGTAACCTTATTCCCAGAGTAGAGGGATTCAAAAGAGCTCTCTCTGACCACAACATACCTTTTAATGAAAGTTATATTGAGTATGGGAAGTTTTCTATCGATGATGGAGTAACAGGACTCAAAGTTTTGTTAAATCGGGTACCCGGTCTTACAGCTATTTTTGCAGAGAATGATGAAATTGGTATGGGTGTCTTGTCTGCAGCTTATAATTTAGGTATTAAAGTTCCTGAAAAATTATCCGTTATTGGCATGGACGATATAAGTTTATGTAAGTTTATGTCTCCGCCGCTGACATCCGTTTCACTATCTCATAATGAAATGGCAGAAAAAGCTGCAAATCTGATGTTTAAAATGATTAACTCGGACACAGAAGTAAGTAATTGCATCCTTAGTCATCAAATTATTGAGAGACAGAGTGTACGCTCGCAATAGTCTCTCTTTTGGAAATACGTAACCGGTTACGTGGCAATTAATTAACCAATAGAAATATTGGTAGGGAACACAGGTAATTTTTTTGTATTGTTACGTAACCGGTTACGTAAATTTACTCGATCAAAGTATAAAGAATAATAAGGTTTTAATGTGTTGGGTCATTTTATTTTTCTGTTTTGCGTAACCGGTTACGTAAAATGCGACTATTGAAAATTAGGAGTGTATGATTTATGCAGAAAAAATGGTGGAAAGAAAGTGTAGCTTATCAGGTCTATCCAAGAAGTTTTAAAGATAGTAATGGAGACGGAATTGGTGATCTGCAAGGAATGATTCAAAAACTTGATTATATTAAAAGTTTAGGTGTAGATGTGATATGGATATGCCCAATGTATAAGTCGCCTAACGATGATAATGGTTACGATATATCCGATTATCAAGATATTATGGATGAATTTGGTACGATGGAAGATTTTAACCAATTGCTAGAAGAAGTTCATAATCGCGATATGAAATTAATTATTGACTTAGTAATAAATCATACTAGTGATGAACATGATTGGTTTATTGAGTCCCGATCTTCTAAAGATAATCCGAAACGTGATTGGTATATTTGGCGGAAAGGGAAAGAAGATGGGAACCCACCTAACAATTGGGAGTCAATTTTTAGTGGTTCGATTTGGGAATATGATGAACAAACTAACGAATACTTTATGCACTTATTTTCTAAACGACAACCTGATTTAAATTGGGAGAATCCAGAAGTGCGTCAGACATTATACGATACAGTGAATTGGTGGCTAGATAAGGGGATAGATGGTTTCCGTATTGATGCTATTTCACATATTAAAAGAGAGCCTGGATTCCCTGATTTGCCTAATCCCAAAAAGCTAGATTGTGTACCTGCAGCAAAATATACAACCAATGTGAAAGGGATTGAGAAATTTTTAAGTGAGTTCTCAGAAAAGACAGTTAAAAACTATGATGTAATGACTGTTGGTGAAGCTGGTGGTGTAACTGTCAAAGATGCAGATTCTTGGGTAGGAGAAGATAATGGTTATTTTAATATGATCTTTCAGTTTGACCATGTAGCGTTATGGGATAAGGGGAAAGAAAATACAAAAGATCTATTAGGCTTTAAAAAAGCATTAAGTAAATGGCAAGTTGGACTAGAGGGAAAGGGATGGAATGCTTTATTCTTAGAAAATCATGATTTGCCTAGAAGTGTTTCATGCTGGGGTGATGATGAACGTTATTGGAAAGAAAGCGCAAAGATGCTTGCAACAACTTATTTCTTAATGCAAGGTACTCCTTTTATCTATCAAGGACAAGAAATTGGAATGACAAATGTCCAGTTTAAGAGCATCGAAGATTACAATGATGTAGGAATGCTAAATTTTTATCATGAAAAACGTGAACAAGGTGAATCTCACGACGATTTAATGAAAATAATTTGGGCTCAATGTCGAGATAATTCCCGGACACCAATGCAATGGAATACGGACAAAAACTCTGGTTTCTCTACCACCAGCAATACATGGCTAAAGGTGAATCCAAATTATATTTCTATTAATGTCGCAGACCAATTGGAAGATGAGGATTCAATTTTAAATTTCTATAAAGATCTTATAAAACTAAGAAAAGACAATGAAGTTTTTGTTTACGGGTCTTATCAGTTATTACTACCTGATCACCCTGAAATATTCGCTTATTTACGTGTTTTAGACGACAAAAAGGCATTAGTTATCTGTAATATGACCGAAAAAGTAATTACAGTTGAGCTACCAGATAACCTAAAATACGATGAGTCTTCACTTATTCTAAAAAATTATAAAAAGCAAAATGGTAGTTTATCAAAAGAATTAAAGTTTAGACCTTATGAAGCTTGTGTGTACTCATTAATTTAAAACAACTTAGGGGGAAATAAAATGTTCAAGACCAAATTAATAACATCTAGTTTTGTAGTGATGTTAGTACTATCAATAATTTTGACAGCTTGTGGACCGCAACGTGACACAACGGTGATCGAACAGGAAGCAAGTAATGGCGAAGCGCCAGACAAGCCAGAAGAACTGACTTTCTGGGCATGGGATGATGTTATTTCTACATTCCAAGTTATCGGAGATAGATATACAGAAGAAACAGGCATTAAGGTGAACGTAATAGATGCTCAAAATGCGGACCTATCCCTAGATGCACCTGCAGGGAAAGGACCTGATTTATATTACGAAACACATGACCGCATAGGTGATTCTTATTTACAAGGCGTAGCATCGGAATTGACATTAACAGAAGAACAATTAAGCGGATATGAAGAGTCTGCAATAGAAGCGTTTACGTATGAAGGTAAATTATTAGGAATCCCATCATCAGTTGAAACGATTGGGTTGTTCTATAATAAAGAACTTGTCCCTGATGCCCCTAAGACAATAGAAGATATTACAAATATTGCAGCAAGTTTAACTAATGCTGAGAAAGATGAGTATGGATTTTTAAATATCACATCAGATTTTTATCCAACGTTCCCTTTTTTAACTGCAGCAGGTGGGTATGTTTTTGGAGAGAGTGAAGAAGGTGGATTTGATACGAGTGATATTGGATTAGCATCTGATGCAGTAGTAGAGGGAGCAAATTTAATTCGTTCTTGGCATGAAAGTAATTATATTCCTAGAAGTGTTACTTACGATGTTATGAATGGATTATTCCGTGATGGTAAAGTAGGAGCTATTATTTCAGGTCCATGGGGAATCCCTGATTTTAGTTCTGGTTTAGGTGATAACTTAGCAATTGCCCCACTGCCAACATTTAATGGAAATCAACTACAATCGTTTTTAGGAGTAAAAGGAATGGCTATCTCAGATTATAGTGATAACAAATATTGGGCGACAGATTTTGCATTATTTATGTCCAATCCTGAAAACTCTAAGTTTCTGTTCGATGAACTTCAGCGCATTCCGGCACGGGGTGATGTAACAGTAGACGATAAGCTATATCAAGGAATTCAGGAACAGATACAATATGCTGTCCCAATGCCTAATATACCTGAAATGGCCCAAGTTTGGAATCCGATGGGTGACGCATTAGTGTTCATTTCTCAAGGGGAAGATCCAAAGGAAGTATTAGAAGAAGCTGTAGCTAACATAAAAGAACAAATCTCACTTTTAGATGGAAGTAACTAATTTTCTAGAGAGTATGGTGAAAGAATGCATTAAGCATTCTTTCACTTTAGATTGCCAAAGGCAGGTGCAAGTTTATGAATAAGGAAAAACATAATCCAACGATAGCAACTACGTTATCTATCATTCCTGGATTAGGGCAAATGTATAACCGTCGTTTCTTGAAAGGAACAATTTTTTTTCTGTTATTTATCGCGTTTATAATGACCTTTTATCAATTTTTAAATATAGGATATTGGGGCCTTTTAACTCTTGGTGAAGTTCCTAGATTAGATGATTCGCGTGTCTTACTCGCTCAAGGGATTATTTCTCTTATCATTACAGGTTTTGCATTGACTTTTTATATATTAAATTTAATGGATGCGTATAAAGATGCTGTGAAACTTCAGAAAGGATATCGCCCTACTAGTTTAAGAGAAAGTTTTAAAGATGGTTGGGATAAAAGTTTTCCATATTTACTTGTAGGTCCTGGACTATTCTTATTAGTATTTGTTGTTGTATTTCCATTACTATTCATGGTCTTTTTAGCTTTTACGGATTACAACCTATATAATTCTCCACCGAGAAACTTATTGAATTGGGTAGGATTTGATAACTTTACTTCTTTACTGACAGTACCAATTTGGCGTAGTACATTTTTAAGTGTTCTCTCTTGGACAATTATTTGGACATTAGTAGCTACTACCTTACAAATTGCATTGGCTCTAATATTGGCAATATTTGTTAATGACCCAAGAATCAAGTTTAAAAAATTTATAAGAACAGTATTGATTTTACCATGGGCTGTCCCAGGGTTTGTTACTATTTTAATTTTCGCTGCACTGTTTAATAATGACTTTGGTGCAATCAATCGTGACATTCTAATACCACTTTTTGGCCAAGCTATTCCATGGATGACGGATCCATTCTGGGCGAAAGTGGCACTTATAGGTATTCAAGTTTGGTTAGGTTTTCCTTTTGTATTTGCTATCTTCACGGGGATATTACAAAGTATTTCCAAGGATTGGTACGAAGCGGCGGATATGGATGGAGCTTCTAGCTGGCAGAAATTTAGAACTATAACATTTCCTCATGTAATGTTTGCAACAGCGCCATTACTAATCATGCAGTATGCGGGGAATTTTAATAACTTCAATATAATTTATCTCTTTAATCAAGGTGGACCTGCTGTGCGAGGACAGAATGCTGGTGGTACGGACATTTTGATTTCATGGGTCTATAATTTAACCTTTGAAACTCAAAATTACAATATGGCCGCTGCAATTTCAATCATTATCGGGTTGTTTATTGCTACATTTGCATTTTATCAATTCCGACGCACACGTTCCTTCAAGGAGGAAATGTAAATGTCTAGAAAAACAAAAAGCAATTTACAAGTAGCAGGGATGTATGTATTTATTGGGATCGTCTTTGTAGCTATATTATATCCATTAATGTGGACAATTGGTCTATCGTTAAATCCAGGAACAAGCTTATATGGGTCATCAATGATCCCTGAAAACTTTTCATTTGTTCATTATCAGTGGCTCTTTTTTAATCCTGCTAGTGACTATTTACTTTGGTACAAAAATACATTAATTGTTGCGGTAATTACATCTATTAGCGCTGTAGCAGTTGTTTCTCTTATTGCATATGCTTTTTCAAGATATCAATTTATAGGAAGAAAGAATGGCATATACACCTTCTTGCTACTACAGATGTTTCCAGTTCTTATGGCGATGGTTGCCTTATACATTCTTTTAAACATGGTCAACTTGCTAGATTCGTTAACTGGTTTAATTTTGATTTATATAGGTGGAGCAATTCCAATGAATGTTTTCTTGGTAAAAGGGTATTTTGACACCATCCCTAAAGAATTAGATGAGTCAGCGAAAATTGATGGAGCTGGGCATCTTAGGATTTTCTTTACCATTATGTTGCCATTAGCAAAACCTATTTTAGCAGTAGTGGCTTTGTTTAACTTTATGACCCCATTTATGGACTTTATTCTTCCAAGTATCATTTTGCGAAGTCCAGAAAATTATACTTTAGCCTTAGGTTTATTTAATTTTATTAATGAACAATTTGGTAATAACTTTACTCGTTTTGCTGCTGGGGCGGTTCTAATTGCAATACCTATCGCAACTGTCTTTTTGTTCCTGCAACGATATTTAATTTCAGGACTAACATCTGGTGCTACAAAGGGGTAGTCAGGGAATAAGAATTTTTATAAATTGTTTAATTTCGTTTAAAGGAAGACATCCCAATTATCAGTGAGTAGAAGGTTTATAACAGTTTATTTTTAGGGAAGTGCTAATAAGATAAGTAAAAGCAAGGGGATACTCCTTGCTTTTTTTAGTATGAGAAGAATTTTAACGCAGATTACTTTATATTATCGGGTAAACTGGGGTGTGTTGATATGGAAGTTATCAAATGGAAGAACTTTAGAAGCGGTAAGAGAAGAAATATTATCAGAGTAAGGTGCTGGGAGTGTAAAAAATAGAAATAGAAGAAATAGAAAAATTAGAAACCTATGCAAATTATTTAAACTAGACTGAGCCTGTAAAAACTTTAACAATATGTAGAACACCTAAGACAATTCTCGGCAACGATGATGTAGTAATAAGTATTCCTTTTGTAGAACCTTCGTCATTCACTACACCATTTTTTGCGTGAATATTGAAAGGTGATGGCAGAAGCAGCTTACTTATGTATAGAGTAATGTCTTCTTATCTTGTGTTGGGGAGAGTTTGAATAAAAGTACTGTGGTAAAAGTGTATAGCGCACAAATGATAGTTGCTATTCGTATCTAATTATGATAGATTATTAAACCTAGCCGCAAAAATTAATTTTAAATCAACTATTGCGCAGAATCATTTATTGTGATATATTATTTCTTGTCGCTACGAGCTGTTGATTGGTTCGTAACGAGTTGCGAAAATAACTTTTGAAAAGTTGTTGCGCAGAACGAAACGTTATGTTATGATAATGAATGTCGCTGATGAAACAGCGGTTAACGAGTTCTTTGAAAACTGAACAAAAGCCAAGCGAAATAGAGATACATGATATCTCGTTAATTTCTAAAAGTGATTTACTATGATCACACAAAGTATCGTTAGCGATACATTTTGAGCTAATCAGCTTACCATTTTTATGGAGAGTTTGATCCTGGCTCAGGACGAACGCTGGCGGCGTGCCTAATACATGCAAGTCGAGCGGACTGATT
>NZ_JBWQTU010000036.1:0-16389 GCF_056619925.1 Halalkalibacter sp. HAAS-P013 | reverse complement strand
CTGGTGGCGATAGCGAAGAGGTCACACCCGTTCCCATGCCGAACACGGTCGTTAAGCTCTTTTGCGCCGATGGTAGTTGGGGGCTTCCCCCTGTGAGAGTAGGACGTTGCCAGGCAGATAAAAGACAATCCAATGGATTGTCTTTTTTATATGCATAAACAGAATGCTCAAGGCGCTGAAGAGCTCTGTTCCGGAGGAACAGCACCTTCCTCGAATGGGTCGATGGTTACATAGTGATTATACATCTCTGAAAAAACATCGTGTCCCCCTGTGAGACGAGCTGTTTCTCTTCGTAACACGACGTAAGAAACTTCGAAGAACAACTCCATGAATAACCCATCCCCGTAGAAGAGAAATAGCGAGCCAGGACGTTGCCAGGCATCCTAAAGTATTCCGTTGAGGAATGCTTTTTTTGTTGTATAAAAAAACAGAGGGAGAGGTGTACAAGTTTCTCTTTGAACATATGACATTGGGAAAAGGATTGACTGCATCACAGGGAAGTAAGGGGGCGGATCTTTTGCTTCTTTTTCGCTAAACGAAGGAAACACTAGATCCGTTTGTTGCTTTTCCTAAAGTACCGAGACCTTTTTTTGGAAATGTGCAGTTAGAAATGGAGATGCTAGAGGTTATTAGTGGAGATAAAGCTTGGGAGCTTGTGCAAAAATGCAATCCATTTAATGATGAACCAGGTGACAATCAAGAATACGTGTTAGCAAAATTTTATGTAAAGGTACATGAAGTCGAGGAAGAGCCGTTTGACTTAAATCATGCACAAAATAGGCTTGCTGTACAAGACATAGGATTTAAATCATGAAATTAATTTAACTAAATTAATAAAGAAAACGGAGAAAATTAAAAAGGGAAATTAGTTGGGACTATAGAAGTATGTAAAAAAGTTATTGTTCATAGCAGGGCAAGTATGTGTAAGTTATTATAATTGAAACAACAACGAGGAGGAAGTATGTCTAAACAAATGAAGGCTGCCATTTTACTAGAGCCAGGAAAAATTGAGTTGCAAAATAGAAATATCCCTATCCCAGCAAGTGATGAAGTACTAATTAAAGTACAATCAGTTGGTTTGTGTGGATCAGATGTTCATTACTATCAACACGGTCGTATTGGTAATTTTATTGTAGAAAAACCTATTATACTAGGGCATGAATCTTCTGGTGAAATAGTTGAAATTGGTTCAGAAGTAAAGCATTTAAAAATAGGACAAAGAGTAACTGTTGAACCTGGTGTGACGTGTGGTGTATGTGAGTACTGTAAATCAGGAAAGTACAATCTATGTCCAGAAGTAAAATTCTTGGCAACACCACCATACGATGGTGCTTTTTGTGAATATATTGCCATTCGGTCAGATTTTGTATTTCCTATTCCTTTTTTATGAAAGGAAGGACTAATCTTTCTCGAGTATTATGAAGAGTTGTTTGAATGAATATTCAAATTATTGTATTTTAAAATATTGATTTGTAAGCTTGCTAAGTTTATATGGTAATTTTAAAAATAGATACAGTGCCCACAATATGACCACTCAATAATGAAAAAGAGTTAACGAGAATTATCCAGAATAAATTAAATAATCCCCGAATCCCCTCATACATTAACTAAAATTAACTTGAGAAGTATAGAATAAACTTAAAGGTTTTTCGTACAAATATGGGCGGCATGATGTAATGTTTTTAAATAAATGGATTAGTAGATAACGTAAAAGGTATTGGATAAAAGTGTATTCCAACACCTCATTTTTTGCCTCTTAAATAACCACGCTGAACAATATCGCAAATAAGATAATTGATGAATTCAATCTTACGCAATCGGCATTATTCTGAATAAAAAATTGATAAATTAAACGCTGATCGTTGAACAGTACAACAAAACTATTCCCACAAACTATATTAACTCTATTGTACGTGATTGAGCCGTGTGAACCGTATTTATTAAGCTGCTTTTATCTGGCAGCGAAGAGGTCAAAACTTTATATGGGGTTATAGCTCAGCTGGTAGCGCGAAGGCCAGGGGATCCCACTTGGCTCCACCAACCATAAGGGTTTCAACGGGTTATCTGTTTTTCAGATAGTGCGTTTTTTGTTGTTAGAGAAATTTTCATAGCTTACAAAATTGTGAAGTTGTGCTTCGTGATCCCTTTTGATCAAAGTTTTTGTATGGACTCTTTGTATAACGATAAAAGCAAGTACTGATTAATTATAAATAGTTGAATACTTCCGTACATACCACTTTCCTCACTTAACCCCACTAATTCCTTTTATTACTAAACAATTTTGGATTGTTTTTGGACTACTCAGGAAAATAGACCGCTTTCATTTTTCTAAAAATATATGACAGCTTTAAAATATATTAGAATTTTCAATACATAGATAAGGTTCTACAATTAAAAGTGTAATCAAGTAAGTTAATACTTTCATTCAAACAATTGAAGGGGGATGGGAAATAGAATAATCAATCATCATAGTTATTGAAGAGTTAATAGAAATATTTTTAACAGAAAGTAAGAAACGATTTCGTCTAACAAAAATGAAACCGGTTACTAAAATAATCTGGTCAAAAGGAGATGGAAAATATGATGAAGAGAGTAAAGCTATTTCCCTTTTTTAGCTTGCTGCTATTGATGGTTATAAGTGTGATAGGGTGTAGTAATAAAAGCGCTACAGATCCGGTTGAAGGTAGTGAAGCAAGCGAGGAGGTCACAATTGATTTTGCTATACATGTGGCGAATCCGAAAGATCAGGAACCAGCTTTTTACCAAACTGTTGAGAAGTTCATGGAAGAGAACCCTGATATTACAATTAATCTACAAGGGACTGACCAACAAGAACATATTCGAAATATTAAAATGAAATCGCAATCTAATGCACTTCCAGATATCTTTTGGATGTTACCAGCTTCAGCGCAAGAGCTCGAAGAGGCAGGGCAACTTCTTGATCTAACACCATTTTTCGACAACAATCCTGAATTGGTTGAAAAGTTTCATATGAATATGTTTGAGACGTATCAGATCGATGGTAAGCAATATGGAATGCCTTACCAGCCCTTAGTTACAGGGTTTTGGTATAACGAAGCTCTATTTGATCAATACAATGTAGGTTTACCAGAAACATATGAAGATTTAACAGAAGCTGTAAAAGTGTTTGAAGAAAATGATGTTGTCTCAATAGCAAAAGGTGCCAGAGATCCTTATTCTGTTTGGGCGTTTCTAACGATGTTATCTAGGTACGGATACTTTGACAAAATTGATGTCATTGTTGAAGGGGAAGAAAGCTTTAATAATGATGACTTTTTAAAGTTTTATGAAAAAATTGATGAATTGAGAGAACTCGGAGCATTTCCGGCTAACATCACAACGCAAAGTTATTTTCAGGCGGTTGAGACATTTATGACTGGAGAGGCTGCTTTGCTTGATGCTGGAATATGGGAAGCTAAGAAAATAGAAGAAAGTAAATTGGCAAACGATGTCGGTTTCTGGTGGGGACCAACATTTGATGATGGTGTCGGGAATCAGAATCTTTCTTCAATTGTCCCAGCAGCTCCTTTAGTTGTCGGTAAACATGTAGAGGATGATCAAGCAAAATATGAGGCAGTCATGAAATTCCTGCAATTCTACTATAGCGAAGATGGAGCCCAAATCATGTTAGATAATCAAGTTCCTCCAATGATTGTATTCGATGGTGAAATAGATGAAGAGAAACATCCAGTATTTGCGAAAGTGGTAGAACAAATGAATAGAACGGATTGGAAGAGTCAGCCTAATCAACCAGACCTAGTTGTATCAGAATCTATTGCGAATGCTTTGTATGACAGTATTTATGGAGTTATGAACGGAATTTATACACCGGAAGAGGCTCTTGATATAGTAGCGAACAGAATTTCAGGACAGTAAAAATGGTAAACGGGTTCTACCACAGTGATTAGGCTGTGGTAGAACCGCCAAAAAAGTATGATGTTTAAAAAATGATTTCCAACATGGAGGGGTGAATATGCATTGGCTTAGTAAAAAGCGTTATATATGTTTCATGCTTCTACCTACCCTGTTAGTGTATTCGGCTTATATTATTCTCCCAATTATAATAGCCTCTTATTATAGTCTTACTAGGTTCTCAGGGATTGGGGTACCAGAGTTTATTGGCCTTGAAAATTATCAGGCGCTCTTGCAAGATCCGTTCTTCTGGGTTTCGTTAAAGAACACAGTCATTGTATTAGGTGTCACATTGATTGTGTTAATACCGAGTGCATTTTTTCTAGCATTGCTCCTTAATCGCGATGTAAAAGGTTCAAATGTGTTAAAAGCGTTAAACTTTGCACCGGCTGTGATCGCACCGATTTTAGTAGGGTTGATTTGGGTATTTATCCTTGATCCGGATATGGGATTTGTAAATGTATTTTTACAAAAAATAGGATTAGAACAGTTAGCGTTTCAGTGGATAGGTGGAACAACTCTTACACCATACTCGGTAGGGGTAGTAGAGAGCTGGAGGATTTTAGGATTTATCGCAACAATCTTTCTTGCTGGTTTAGCTACTATACCTCGTGAAATTTATGAAGCTAGTGACATTGATGGTGCCAATCGAGTACAAAAATTGATCTTCATTACGATACCGATGTTAAATGAAACATTTAAGATTAACGTTATTCTTATTATCACGTTCTGCTTCAAAATATTTGAAACCGTACTCCAACTGACTAACGGCGGTCCTAACCACCTTTCTGAAGTGTTAGTCACCTATATGTACAATGTGACATTCATTTCTGGTGAATATGGATATGGAATGGCCGTTGCGGTTGTTACCTTATTAATCACAATTGTATTTACGGCTCTATTTATTGGGTTAAGCAAAAAACGAGTAGAAAAGAAGGGGGTGTAATCATGAATCAAGCAATGACTCAAAGGCAGGAAAATCAGAATCTAGGTAAATTAGAAAAGAGCAAAACAAAAAGCAAGATCTGGTCGTATGTTCCTATTTACGCCATAACCTTTATTGTTATGCTGCCGTTTCTATGGATGATCCTTCTATCATTTAAATCAAATAGTGAAATATTAACGAGTCCGTTTAGTTTGCCTGCAAGTTTAAATCTTGAAAATTACAGAAGTGCTATTGCAACTCTAGATCTTCTCTTAATGTACAAAAATACCATTATTATCGCTGTTATTACGGTTGTGGTAGTTATTATTATTACATTTATGAGTTCATTTGCATTAAGCAGAATGGTATTTAAATCAGGGAAATTAAAAGGAGGATTATATTACTTTCTATTACTTGGATTAGCTATTCCACCTTTTATTCTATTGTTCCCAATCTATCGAATTACGATCATGTTTGATTTGATGAACACACATGCTTCCCTCATTTTGCCCTATATTGCAACATCGATCTCTTTTAACACCTTATTGTTTATGGGCTTTTTAAAGGGATTCCCGAAGGAACTAGAAGAAGCAGCGATTATCGATGGTTGTAATCTATTTACTCTATGTAAATCAGTTGTTCTTCCTATTATTATCCCTGTGATTGCAACAATTTTTATCTTTAATATATTGTATGTATGGAATGAGTTTCCGTTTGCAGTCACATTAATTAGTAGTGATTCTTTAACTACTGTTCCGCTAGGAATTTCGGAATTTAAAGGAAGGTGGAATATTGACTATGGTGGGATTATTGCCGCTACCGTATTAGTTATGATTCCACAACTTATTTTCTATGGCTTTTTCCAAAAATATATTATTGCCGGTATGACAGCAGGTGCAGTAAAAGGCTAGGGTTACTGCTTGCTATGAGTGTCAGTCTCATAGCAAGCAAATGAAGTTCATACTACAAAACTAAAAAAATAAATACATTACATTTTGGAGGAGAAGAAACAATGAAAACACAATCAAACGGATTTATGCAAAATTTAACAAGACACGCGGATGTTAGATCTGCAAGACTTTCGAGTTCAGATCAAACAGGTAGAAATCAAGACTATTGGTTAATTCCACCAAATGAATCAGTCGTATTAGGTGAAATCGAAGGACCTGGGTGTTTGACTCATTTTTGGATGACGTCTTTCTGTAGAAAAATAATGGGACCAAGTATTGTCGATCCAGCATTAGGAAGCAATGTAGCACCCGTTAATGAGATTCACAACGCATTAGGAGTTACGTGGGAAGAACAAGATCCGTTCTATTACAGAAAGGCTTTAATTAAAATTACGTGGGATGATCAAGATACACCAAGTGTGTTGGCGCCATTTGGAGATTTCTTCTGCGTAGGTCATTCATTACCAGGGAACTTTGAATCAGCTCCGTTTAACGTATCTGTTAAGCCAGAGGAAGCGAATAAATTTGGTGCACCAGCTGCCTTAAACTGCTTCTTCCCAATGCCATTTAACAAAAAAGCAAAAATTGAAATTGTCAACGAAAATACGTTGCCATTCGGTTTGTACTTCTATATTGATTATGAACTATATAAAGAGGAGTTACCTAGGGATACCGTTTACTTCCATGCAAATTGGCATCGTGAAAATCCTTGCGAAGGCTGGGGGAATGATCTCCAAGTAAATAGCCCTGCTATTCAAAGTGTGGCTAACTTATCAGGTGAAGAAAACTATGTCGTTTTAGAAACAGAAGGAAAAGGCCACTATGTGGGTTGTAACTTATCAGTCAACCATTTCCAAGGAAGCTGGTGGGGTGAAGGGGATGATATGATCTTCATCGATGGTGAGAAGCAACCAAGTATTAATGGAACAGGTAGTGAAGATTATTTCGGTCATGCGTGGGGAATGCAGAAGAATGCGTTCTTGTATAACGGTTCGATTATTCATGAAAGTGAAAAGCCTGGCTATCAAGTTTCGTACCGATTCCATATCGCAGATCCAGTTCATTTTTCTGAAAGTATTAAGGTTACACTCGAGCATGGTCATGCGAATCACTTATCTGATGACTGGTCATCAACGGCATACTGGTATCAAACATTGCCATCTCCAAAACTTGATATTTTGCCAGTAGAAGACAGACTTCCCCATGTAGCCGAAATGCCAGAAGTTGAGCAAAAGGAAAAACCAGAATTAAATGAAGAGCAGCAAAAAGCGTATGAATCTGCAAAAGAGTTAGAAAAGACGTATATAGAAGAAAAGAAGCATCAAATGGAATTAAAATACAACAAAACAAGAGAATCACAACAAGGGAACATTGAGCACGCGAAACGAGTGAAAGATTCGTTAAACAGTAAATAAACTAAACGAGTGTGAGGTGAGGATTATGGTGATGACAAATACCAAACATGTAGAAGTACTTAAGAAAGCAAATGATGAAATTGCAAGGAACAAAGGCAAGGTGGAAAATAGTCCTTATCGTTTGAAATATCACTTTATGGCGCCTGTTGGTTGGATTAATGATCCGAATGGTCTTGTACAGTATAAAGGCGAGTACCATTTATTCTATCAATATTATCCGTATGCTTCTAGCTGGGGGCCCATGCATTGGGGCCATGCTAAAAGCAAGAACTTGGTAAATTGGGAGCACTTGCCGGTCGCATTAGCTCCATCAGAATCTTATGATTCTGGAGATGTAGAGGGGTATGGGTGTTTCTCAGGAAGCGCAGTTGTGGACGGAGACGAACTTGTATTAATTTACACAGGTCATGTCGATGGAAACGAACCTCAACAAGTTCAAGCGATTGCAACGAGCAAAGATGGAATTTCTTTTGAAAAGTATGACCAAAATCCGGTCATTGGTCAATTTCCGGTAGATGGTTCTAAGGATTTTAGAGATCCGAAAGTCTGGAAATATGAAGATACATGGTATATGGTCGTTGGTTCAAAAAAGGATGGAAAAGGGAAAGCCTTATTATATGTATCTACTGATTTAAAGCAGTGGGATTACAAAGGTGTTGCGGCAGAAAGTGATGGTACACAAGGGGATATGTGGGAATGTCCTGACCTGTTTCCAATCGACGATCGTCATGCCCTGATTGTCTCTCCAATGTATGGCACTCAAAACGAAAAGCCGTTTTATGTTATTGGAGACATGAACTATGAAGAAGGTATTTTCACACAAGAAACTTGCAGAACAGTAGATTATGGTTTTGATTTCTACGCTCCACAAACATTGATAGATGAACAAGGTCGAAGAATTATGATTGGTTGGATGGAGAAGTGGTTAACAAAAATGCCTTCCCAGGAACATGGTTGGGCTGGGGCAATGGGCATTCCAAGAGAGCTTGTATTAGAAGGGGACGTCCTCAAGCAAAAGCCTGTAGCAGAGCTAGCTGACTTACGATCAGACTTTAAAAAAATAGAGCCATTTGAAGTTGTCGAAACGACGAATGTAAATGAACTCCAAGAGACAGTTTCTGAAACGATCATTGATTTTAATATTAAGGAAACAGATGCGACTGTATTTGGTATTCACCTTAGATGCTCTGAAGATGGAACAGAAAGAACAGAAATCTTGCTTGATCTTGAAAAAAAAGAGATTGTCATGGATCGTGAGCATTCTGGTTGCGGAGAAAAGGGAATCAGCAAAGCGCCGTTAACCGTAACGGACGATGGCACGGTCAATCTTCGTATTTTTATGGATACGACATCTGTAGAGCTCTTTGTTAATGATGGGGAGAAAGTGATTACCAATCGAATTTTCCCAGATGCCGATAGTACTCAATTTAAACTCTTTACTAACGGGGGAAAGGTGAGTATCAATCGCATCGAATCTTGGAAACTGGATTCTGTTTGGAATTAAGATTTTTATCTTGTTGAAATGAGATATGGGGCCTTTAAAAGGTGAGGTCCCATTTTCATTTTCTTGTTAAAACATAGACTCTGTTTAGATAAATACGTAACAGAGAGTGAGGATGTATATGCAATACACTGGTATGATAGGTGGTTTCTATCGTGTATGTGAGTGGGTTATGCGACTCGCTTATGTCAATTTGCTCTGGATTGGATTTGCATTGATCGGGCTTGTTGTGTTTGGCTTTTTTCCATCAACTGTAGCGATGTTTTCTGTTGTGAGGAAATGGGTGATGGGGGAAGATGATATCCCGGTATTTTCAACGTTTTATCAAGCTTATAAAAAAGAGTTTCTGAAAATAAATCTACTAGGATGTAGCTTAGGATTGCTTGGCTATATTTTATTTATTGACTATCAGTTTTTCAAATCAATGGAAGCCAATTACCTTCAGCTTTTTTCTTATGTGTTTTTAGCGTTGCTGCTAGTTTTGTTCGTAATACTTTTATATGTTTTTCCCGTTTACGTTCATTATGAGTTGAAACCATTTCAAGTCGTGAAAAATGCACTACTAGTTGCGATTGCAAACCCGATTTCTACAGGAGTCATATTAGTAGGGAGTATGATAGTCTTTTGGATTACTCTCTCATTTCTTAGTGTTCTTTTCTTTTTTAGTGGTAGTGCTTTAACATTCGTAGTCATGTGGTCAGCTTATCGAAGTTTTACGAAGGTTGAAAATCATTTGGACGATGTCATCTTAGATCAAGGTAATGAAAAATTAGTTAAGGTAGGTGGAAGTGATGTATGATGTAACAGCAATAGGTGAGCTTTTGATTGATTTTACCCCCTATGGAACATCGGAAAATGGAGGAAGTTTGTTTGAACAAAACCCTGGTGGTGCGCCTGCGAATGTATTAGTTGCTTTAGCGAAACTGAATAAACAAACTGGCTTCATCGGGAAAGTAGGCAATGATCAATTTGGTCATTATTTAAAAAAGGTAATGGAAGATCATAAGGTTGATATAAGTGGCTTAGTTTTTTCTCAAGATGTGAATACGACCTTAGCATTTGTTCATTTAGATGAAGATGGTGACCGATCTTTTAGCTTCTATCGAAAACCAGGAGCTGATATGACATTAGATAGCAAAGAGATAGATAAAAGTGTAATCAAGAACTCCCGGATTTTTCATTTCGGTTCACTTTCAATGACACATGAACCAGCAGCATCTGCTACACTAGATTCTGCTAAATATGCTAAGGAGAATGGAATCATTGTGTCATATGATCCTAATTTACGGATGCCTTTATGGAGTTCAACTGAAGATGCCAAGAACATGATCATAAAAGGATTACCATTTGCGGATATACTGAAAATCTCCGAAGAAGAATTTCAGTTTATTACCGGATCTACAGATTTAGTGAAAGGAACAGGCTATTTATGTAAGGAGTATGGGATTTCACTTATCTTTGTAACACGTGGTAAAAAAGGTTGTTTTTACCGTATGAAAGAATTTACAGGTAGTAAAGAAGGAATAAAGGTAGCAACGATCGATACAACAGGAGCTGGAGATGCGTTTCTTGGTGGAGTTCTTTACAAGATTCTTGAAAAGGGTGGACGGCCTTCTGAGTTAGAAAGGGAAGAAGTTAAGAGTATTGCTGCCTTTGCTAATGGAGTAGCAGCAGTTTCTACGACAAATAAAGGTGGGATACCAAGTATGCCAGTACTGTCAGAAATAGAAGAGTTATTGAATGAAGAAAATGCGTTAATTTAATAGGTTGATATAGAAGTAACGACTTATCCTCGAACACTTTCGAAGGTAAGTCGTTCTTTTTTGCTGCTAGATATTGGTTCTAAAAATAACTGACATTTTCGAAAAAAATTAGAATGGTCTTTGTTATAATAGAAATATAAAATAGTATGTAAGAATTAACTTTAAAGGTAGTTCTATAGTATCAAGCCCTAGCAAGTAGAGTAGATTTAATTTCACAATTATGAAAGCGTCACCATTTTTGAGAGATTCATTGATTGCTGTCATTGTTTTCATTTGATTTAACATACTGTTTTCGTTTACTCGTTATCCAACTAAACTAAGTTTTACTAGTTGAAAATAAAACATGTGGGAGATCAAAATTATGAAAAAACGATATCAGAGCTTTGTGGTTTTGCTACTAGTTATACTAACGTTAATAGGTTGTAACAAAGCTGATGAACGTGGTTCAAGTGCAATCGATCAACAGAGTGAAAATAAACAAATAACGATTGACCTTGCTATTCATGCTGCCAATCCAAAACGTCAAGAACCAGCTCTTTATGAAATCATTGAAAAGTTTATGGAGGGAAACCCTGATATTAAAATTAATCTTCAAGGAACGGAACAAAAAGCCCATGTTAAAAAAATGAAAATGTTAGCTCAATCAAATGATTTACCTGATATCTTTTGGGTGCTACCGCATACTTCGACTGAGTTAAATGAAGCGGGATTGCTACTTGATTTGACTGCACTTTTTGATGAAAACCTTCAATTAGCTGAAAAATTCCATGAAAATATGCTTGAACCTTATTACGAAAACGGTCAACAATTTGGACTTCCATATCAGCCTCTGGTGACAGGTTTTTGGTATAACAAAGCACTGTTTGATCAATACAATGTGCCTTTGCCACAAACGTATCAAGACTTAAAAGAAACTGTGAAATTATTTGAAGAACAAAATATTGTTACGATTGCCAAAGGCTCTCAAGATCCTTATTCTGTTTGGGCATTTCTAACGATGCTATCAAGGTATGGTTTTTTTGATAAAATTGATCAAATCCTAGAGGGCGAAGAAAGCTATAAAAATCAGGACTTTCTCCAATTTTATAAAAATGTTGATGAATTGAGAGAAATGGGAGCTTTCCCGAAAAATGTAGCCAATTTAAATTATTTTCAAGCCGTTCAAATGTTCTTGAACGGTGATGCAGCAATGTTGGATGCTGGAGTATGGGAAACAAATAAAATTGAAGAAAGTGAGATAGCGGAAGATGTTAGTTTTTGGTGGGGACCTACTTTTGAAAACGGGATCGAAAAGCAAAACGTATCTTCCATTGTTCCAGCAGCTCCGTTAGTCGTAAGCTCAAAAGTCAAAGATGACGAAGAAAAATATGCTGCTGTTATGGCATTTCTGAAGTTTTATTATAGTGAAGAAGGAGCGCAAGTTATGATAGATAATCAAGTTCCTCCTGTGATCCAATTTGAAGGGGAAGTAGATGAGAAGAGCCATTCAGTATTTGCTAAAGTTATGGAGCAAATGAACCAACCCGGATGGGAAAGTCAACCGAACCAGCCAGATCTCGTTGTCCCATCTCAAATAGGAGATGCGATTAATGAAAGTATTTATGGAGTCATTAATGGAATTTATTCACCAGAAGAAGCGCTTAGTGTCGTAAATAAAAAAATTAATGAGCAAAAGCGAAAATAGCAGCCTGATTGGCATAAGTGCGAATGACTTAAATAGTAGGGTTAAGAGGGATGATATATGAGAATGTTGAAGCAACAACGAAATCTGACAATAAAGCAGAAAATAATCATGTTAGCGATTCTCTCTACGTTGATTCCTTTACTCATTATAGGAACGTTTGGTTTTATCTATTTAAATAAAGTAATGGAAAATAAAATATCAGATACAACGTCTAACTTTTTAAGTGTGATTGATTGGAACATTGATACGTTTGTTGCTGACATTGAAAGTAGCGCAAATATAATTGTTACTTCAAATGACATCCAAGGGTTCTTGAACCATACAGAGTTGACAATTGAATCTTATAAAATGCAAACGGCTACAAGGGATCTCCTTATTAATGTCACCAATAATAAACCATTTATCAATGCAGCTTATGTTGGAAATGAACAAAATGAATATTTACAACTTAGTCAGGGACAAAGTAATTATTTTGGAACTGTTTATGATCAGATAAATCGTACGGATTGGTATAACATGCTTGAACAACAAGACGGGAACGGAGTTTGGTTTAAAGGAATAGAGACTGATTTTATTGAAAGCTCCAATCTATTAATGTACGGAAAATTTATTCGAGATTTAGAGACTATTGAAAAAATAGGCGTTTTAATTATTAGCGTGAATAAATCGGTATTTGATAATATGTTTAAAAACATTAATAACGAAGAGGAGATTTTAATATTCGATCAAGACACAGTCATATACTCGAACGATAATGAAAACCAAGATAAATATAAGAGCATTATAGAAATGTTACAGAATCCACAAGAAGCACAAATCGTTGAGATAGAAAACGAAAAATATATTTTAAATCATACTACTAATACGATAACGAACTGGAAAATTGTAAGCGTGGTGCCTTATAAATATGTCGTTAAAGAATTTAATTATATTAGAGTCCTAACCGTTTTATTATTAGTTCTATCTTTTCTGTTATCAACAATAAGTGCCTTTTTGATTTCAAAAAAAATTACGAAACAGCTTTCATTATTGAGAAATGTAACAGAGGGTATGGAAAAAAGAGAAATGATATCAAATATCGCGTTTGACTCTAATGATGAAATTGGAAAAGTGGGTAATCGCTTTGTTCAATTGTATAACCGAAACAGTGAGCTGACCGTCCAGCTATATGAGTCACAATTAAAAGAAAAAGAAGCTGAGCTCTTGGCCCTTCAAAATCATATTAATCCACACTTTTTGTACAATACGCTTAATTCAATTTTTTGGATGGCGCAAAAAAGCAATGCAAAATTGATTGCGAAAATGGCAGTTAGTTTATCGAAGATATTTAAACTAACATTAAATGATGGAAAGTATATTACAACTGTAGAAAATGAAATTAATCAAGTGAAAAGTTATATTGATATTCAAAATATTCGTTTCGATAACAAAATTAAATATAGTATAGATATTGACTCCTTACTTTTAAAGGAAAATATTATTAAATTGATTTTACAGCCCCTTGCTGAAAATGCTGTTTATCATGGTCTAGAATTAATAGAAGGAAATGGGGAAATCAAGATTACTGGTCGAAAAGTAAATGATGCGATGATTTTTGAAGTCATTGATAATGGAGTTGGATTTGACACGGAAGAAGTAGCTGCAAGTAAACAAGGGTATGCTTTAAAGAACATAAATGAAAGAATAAAATTACAGTATGGTCAAAACTATGGTATGACAATAGAAAGCAAAAAAGATAGAGGGACAAAAGTAATTGTAAAAGTAGGATTAGAATTTGCCGGTTTGAAAAAGGAAGGGGTGACCCAAAGTGTATAAAATGGTAATTGTAGATGATGAAAAAGTGGTAATAGATGGCCTGACATCAGCGATTAATTGGTCCGACCATCAAGTTCAAATTGTAGGAACTTCTCTAGATGGGAATACGGCGTACAAATTAATTGAGGAAACAAAGCCCCACATTGTCATGGCAGATATAAGAATGCCTGGATTGAACGGCTTAGACTTAATTGATAAAGTAAAGAATCTTCTCCCGAATACTGTATTTATTATTATTAGTGGCTATACAGAATTTGATTATGCGAAAAGGGCACTCAAATTAGAAGTAATAGACTATTTAACGAAGCCAATTGAGCTAGATGAAATTATTGCTTCAGTAAAAAAAGCGATTAATAAGTTTGAAAGTATTCAAATGGAAAAACAGAATAAGGATAAAATTCAACATTACGAATTGCAATTAGAGGAAAAGTATATGCTAGATGTCATTTTTGGTCATCAATTAAGCGCCCATGAGCTAACCACTAAATTTGTAAATTTTACGGTACTAGTATGTGGATTTACTTCTTCAAAAGAGCTAATCAATTATAAAGAGCGGGATTTTATTAAGCATTTAAAAACTCCTTTTCAGAAAAATGACAACAATGGAATTGTGTTTTTCGTTGATGAATATTTAGTTGCTGTATTTTCTAACTCGAACCAAGAGGAGAATAAAGCCATAGTTGATTTTGCAGAATTAATTGAGACTCAGGTTGGGAAATCACCATTAATCGGAGTGGGGAATACGTATGTTGATCTAGCAAATGTTCAGCAATCATATAAAGAAGCAATAGAAGCCTTTCACATAGGTATTTATTTAAATCGATCGTTCATGTATTATGATGCTTTAGAAAAAGTGGATCATAATGTAGGTTCTGATATGATCAAAACTATCGATAATTACTTCAATAACCAGAATTGGAATTTAAATAATCTGAGCAAACTGATTGATAATTTATTACAATATTCACAGCAAAAGATGCTTCCGCCATTAAAAACTAAGTATATGTGTTTTAGACTAATAATTAATGTGTTTGATCATGTGCAGCAAGAATATGAAGTCAATGTTGAACGCATTTTGGAAGAAAAACATGTGATATATAACCAAATACATCAATTGAGATCAATCGATGATATGAAAGAATGGTTACTGGATAAGGGGAAATTACTCTCAGAGTATTTAAATGATAATCAAATGTCACAGAAAGAGAAATTAATTGTTGATGTCAAAAAGTATATAGAGAACCATTTTTGTGAAGTCATTACTTTGGACGATATTGCTAAGGAATTTCATATTAGTCCAGCCTATCTTAGTAGCTTGTTTTCAAAAAGGGTGGGTATGACACTGTTCGAATTTATCATAGAAATGCGAATGAATACAGCTAAGGAACGCCTCAGAACAACTAATTATAAAATCTCTGAGATCTGTGATCAAGTGGGATATGATAATCAAAGATATTTTAACCAAGTATTTAAAAAACATGTTGGCACCACACCAGGAAAGTATCGCTCTGAGCATTTAATTAGACAGTAATATTTATAGCTTAAGTAGCTTTAAGGGACAGGTCCTTCTCCTTTCCTCTTCCAAAAAATCCAATTAACTAGCAGGTTTTTACATGAAGGTCTGCTTTTAAAACTTGACCTCTATTATAATGAAGAAACCCGACTTATTTATTAATAAGGATAATATACTTTTATATCAAATTGACCACATTTTGACCACACAATACAATTTTTTAGAGAAAACTAAAGTTAACTTAAATGTAAACTAACAGCAGAAAACAGCACTATTGTTAGCTTTACATATTTAAGTTAACTTAAATAACTGAGCAGAACTACCATGGTAAGGTAGGGGGCAGAGTGATAAAAATACGTAAATTTAGACGTTCTATTGGATGGGGCGAAGCTTGTTGAATAATTATTTTTGCATTACAAGACATAGAGGAATTAGGAGAAGGTCTATTTAGAATTATAAATAGAGCTTCTTTATGTTTGTACAAAAACTGTAATGAAAATAGTTAGAAAAGGAGGCTGAGATTTCTCGGCTAGTGAAAGAAACTCCAGCCAACAGGAGGAGCGGGTCATGTGGATTCCGACATTAGAGGGGTTGCTTGAAGATGTGCTTTTGAGGGTGGGGCTTTATGTGTTAAAAGGTGAACAGCTAGTGGAACTGGCAAACTGTTATCTCAATAAGCCAAAGGACAGAAAAGCTATAAGTCTCTATTAATTTAGGTGCCTGTCATGCTCGAAGCATCTCGGAATAATACGACAAAATACGGGTAGTGACAGTGGTTGCCCCCCTTATAATGGACAGATAGGATAGTATAAGATACGACATAATCACGTTATAAGGGGAGAGTTACATGACAAGAAAAAAGACACATTCACATAATCCTGTCGAAGTTA
>NZ_JBWQTU010000035.1:0-19035 GCF_056619925.1 Halalkalibacter sp. HAAS-P013 | reverse complement strand
GGGATTTGGACAGAACTACCAATCCTAATTATAAGGAGTTTTTTTGTGCCTTGAAACCATAAATTTCTACTTGAAACTACTTGACAAATTTTTAATAACTTTATGCAAAGCTAATGAATGAAAGTATATATTCTTAGAAGTTCATCAACACTCATTCCTATTTGTTCTTGAATATATTCATTGAAGGGAGTAAACCAATCTCTAATTCTATCCTCTACTTGTTCTTCATACGTAAGTGAATTGGTATTAAAATAATTCAAAAAAACTGGCATGCTTATTTTTCTAGCCTCTAACCAATGGTCATCTACACTGTCTATTTTTTCTCCGTCCCTTGGAAGAAATATTTCAGCATAACAATCAGTAATTTCATTAAGAATTGTTTTAATAAATTCTAATGGAGGTTCCTTTTTTGTCAAAATACTATTATCTTGTGTAGACAATAATAACCCAATTAAATATAAGTACTGTTTAAAAGGGGAATTCAATTGAGTTCTTTCGGAAATATTTTCATTTATATTAACTGTAATACCAAAATCAGTAGCAACAAACCCTATTAAATCTTCTGTATTAATATCTCTAAGTATTTCCTTTAAAGAATTAATTTTAGATTCTATTTCAGTATAAACGCCAACACTCATATAATAAGCACCTACCCCTATTAATCCAACTGATATATTGCTTATTATACTAGAAATTTTTAGTAAATGGTTGACTCAATGTTCTTCCTAAATCTGAATTAATCAGATTGATTAGGAAACGTTGGTCAGAAGAATGGCTACCTTGTTAAGCACTCAAAAAAATTAATGAGTACAACAAGTAGTCGTTCATTGTCCTGAATTGAACCGAGTTGTTGAGGGTTCCGCAGTATCACCTTGTTTGAACGTCTGGATTTCTCCAACAACGAACTTTCTACACATAAAGCTAGTCCTATGTGCGTTTGTCTATTCGTTGCTACCTGCACCGCAATGCACCTAGCTACCAAACCGAACTGTTAATGGTCGTTCTCACCTAGTAACCACAAGCAAACAAGGAAAGCTTTTAATGTGGCAACGGTAGAATTTATCTGCAACGGCTTCTACCTAGACCTTTCAAGGTTAGATTAACGTCGTATTAGTGGCAATCCACGACGGGAGAACCTGCATAGCTGCTAAAAAAAGCACTACTTAATAAGCCTTGCATACACGAATTTTTTTCGATAATATGTAAAGTAGCTAAACGTTTTATCCGTATTTAGTTAATATGGTTGTTTTAAGGTCACGCGTTGCACCGCGTGGCTTTTTCTTTTATCTTCTTTTCTTTAACACCTTCAAAGGTAAAAAATCCTTATGCCTTTCTCTAACGTCATTTCCGAAAAAGTTTACATAGGTCTTAACTATTTCCATACTTGTATGCCCTAGAATGGTCTGGAGTTCGAATATATTAGCCCCTTGTTGAACGCTTAGTTTTGCGAACGTATGGCGGAATGTATGAGGACTACAACGAACGTCTTTTATTTTGGCTTTCACCCCGTATATGTCGATTCGTTGTTGTACTGACCTAAGGTACATCTTCAGTAAGAAGATATACCCTTGTATTGAATCAAGTTACCACTACCCCGTGAAAACTTCTCCATCTGGATAACGAATACTTGATTTTTGAGCTTTTGCCAATGAAAAGGCTAATGTTAATGGACCAATTCTTCCTATAAACATCAAAACAATGATGATTTGTTTGCCAACATCTGATAATTCTCCAGTTAACCCCATTGATAATCCAACTGTCCCAAATGCAGAGAAGGCTTCAAATACAATCATGATAAACGGTGCATCTTCCGTAATCGTTAGCGCTAAAATGGTTAAAAACACTGCAAATAAACTAATAACAACAATTGCTAACGAACGAATTATCATCTGGTTTTTAATTGTTCGCTCAAACACTACCGTTTCGTTTCTTCCTCTTAAAAACGTTACAACCGCCATCACAATTACAATAAAAGTTGTAAGTTTAATCCCACTACCTGTTGAAGCACTCCCTGCTCCAATAAACATTAAAAGCAAGATAAAAACTATCGAGCCTGGATTCATACTACCAATGTCCAACGAATTAAAGCCAGCTGTTCTCGGTGTAACAGCTTGAAAATAGGATGCCCATAGTTTTTCTCCCATTTCTAGAGTGCCGAGCGTAGCAGGATTTGTGTATTCAAGCGTAAATATCAATAACATTGCAACAACATTTATAACTAGAGTCCCTGTAAGCATTAATTTAGTATGTAACGATAAACGATGAAATACTTTTGTATGCCATAAATCAGATAAAACAGTAAATCCAATACCACCTGTGATAAATAAAAAAGTAATTAGAATATTAACAACGGGGTCTCCAACATAACCCATCAAACTATCAGACCACAACGAAAATCCAGCATTATTGAATGCAGAAATCGTATGGAAAACACTTGTATATATTCCAAATGCCCAACCATACTCTGGGACCCAACGCATAGATAACAAGATTACTGCTATAAATTCCATTGAGATAGCAAAAATAAATAATATTTTAACAAGGCGAATGACACCACCTATAGATGTTTGATTAAATGCTTCTTGTACCAACATTCGCTCTTTTAAGCCAATTTTTTTCCCTAAGACAACAACAATTAATACAGCAAAAGTCATCAACCCTAATCCACCAATTTGGATAAGAATCATAATAACAACTTGTCCGAAAACCGTAAAATCCAGCCCCGTATCTAGTACAACAAGACCAGTTACTGTTGTTGCTGAAGTAGCAGTAAATAAAGCATCTAACCATCTAATTGGTTCTGCTGTTGCAATAGGCAACTTTAATAATAAAGTACCAATTACAATTGCTATAAAAAAACTTAATGCCAATATCTGCGGAGGTGACATTTGAATGTTTCGATGTAAAAAACCTCTTCTATCTAACATCGTTACATCCCTTCTTCTTCAAACCGTTTTAAGTCGGCTTTGTGTCCAATGACAATAAGTATATCTTTTTCATAAATCGTATCATCTGGCATTGGAGATACATTAATATCCTCACCACGTTTAATTGCCAAAATTGTACATCCAAACTTAGCACGAACATCTAAATCGATAAGTGTTGAATTATGTATTTTTCTTGTTGCAAGCAGCTCCACAATACTATATTCATCTGATAATTCGATATAATCGACAATTTTTTCAGAAACTATATGTTGTGCGATACGAATGCCCATATCTTGTTCAGGATGAATAATCCGGTCTGCTCCAATTTTATCAAGAACCTTGTGGTGGTAAACGTTTTGTGCTTTCACCCAGACATTTTCAACTTCCATTTCTTTTAATACGAGGGTAGTCAGTATACTCGATTGAATGTCATCACCAATGGCTACAATCACATACTCAAAATTGCGAATGCCAAGAGATTGTAATGATTTTTCATCTGTTGCATTGGCTATCACCGCATGAGTAGAATGGGATGCAAATTCGTTAACCTTAGTATCATTGTTATCAATGGCTAACACTTGATGCCCCATTCTATATAACTCTTTGCAAACACTTCCCCCAAAGCGCCCTAAGCCTATAACTGCAAATTGCTTCTTTTTTTCTGCCATTGTTTCCACTCCTTTTCCCAAATAAAAAAAGACCATCACAAATAATGGTCTAAAAAAGACCCTTCTCTCCAAGAATAACGCTGACGAGGTTAGCTGTCGGATTAGGGACTGAGAGTATCCCCTCTTACTTAGTAAGATTCACCCCAAAGGTGGTTTTTAACCACCAAAAATGGTTCCCCCGCTCTAAAAAAGATTAAGCGAATAAAAGGTTGAAATTGTATTTATTTATAAAAGAGAATTTACTCCTCTTTTATATTCTTGTCAATATATTCTTTCTGAGTGACGTATCAATTTTTTTCTAATAGATAGATTAAGGGTGATTCAATTTCAGTTTCCATTTGTATCTCCTTTTTTAATAAAATTTTTTGATTCGTCCCAAATACTAAATTTTATAAAGATAATGGGATGTTATCTTGATGATTTTTCATACGATTACCGTCTCCACTTTTTTGGAAAATCCTTGTAACATATTCCAACACATAATAAAACATGAAAAAGGGAAAAAAAACCCTTATATCTTTTACATGCTAGAAAAAAATGCTACCCCAGTTGGATAACACCTTAAAAGTTTCGGATATTTTGATTTTTATACCTTTTCATTAATTCCTTCCGTAATATCAAATACAAACAAATCTAGTAGTGGCTCTTGGTATCCTGCTACCTTTAAATGTTGCATCTCGTTAACAACTTCATAAAACTCATCACTTTCATCTAAGTTTAGTCGTTCTAGCCCCGCATTGGTCAAAGGTACCTTTGAAGCACTTTTTCGATACTCGTCCAAGCCCATTCTCCATATACGAACACTTTCTTTGTATTTACTTTTTAAATACTTTGCAATTGCTATACCGTTCACATCGATATCACCAGAATAGTAAATCTCCGCACCGCATTTAATTAACTTGTCTAATAGCAACATTCCAGAGAGTTTAAAATTCCCATGCGTACAGACGATAGGATACACTCCATCTATTTTATCTAAAATGCTGGAGTACACCCCGCTATTCTCTAAGACAAATACTTTCTTTCCTATTACCGGCTTTACTGTATCAATATGACGCAAAGCACGCAAAGGAATATTTTGAACAGATTCTTCTTGATTTGCCCAATACCACTGTTGCAACATTGCATCTTCCCTAAAAGCCACAAGCCCATAACAAGTCACAAAACTGTGCAAGTCATCCTTTTCTAAGCCTACCATTGCCAACAAATTCGCTTCGTCTTCCGCATTTAAATTGCTTCGGTAATCTCGGTCTTCTTTTTCGCAAAGCACCATCTCAATCGCCTGATAAAGCTTCTTATTTTTATCAAAAAAATGGGGATTCCCTGTGATTCTTTCCGCAAATAAAGGCAACTTTTCAAATTCCCCATCCGGCGGTAAATTTGATATTGCTCTTAGTATCACTTCAATTGAATCGTATTCTTGCTCATTATATAAAGCAATAAAACTAGAGGAGCCCTTTTCCTTTTCTAGTATTCTTCTAACAACTACTTGCGCGTAAGGATGATGATACCCTTCCCTTAACTTCCTGAAGAACGCATTTTTCTTTTCTTCTTCCCGACGTTCTCTTTCTTTTTTTGGTATAATAGATTCTTTCGTTATTAACTCAACTATCTCGTATAATGTAATTTCCTCGAACTTTGAACCAATCAATCTATTTTCAAACTTTGATAAAGAAATGGTAATTGTTTTTCCACCATAAGCTATCCCCATCCACGATTCGATTGCGGTCCTTTCCTCATCCGAAGGGGCTATTTTCACAGACCCGCTTACATATCCCAAAGACTCTATTTTGCTTTTAAAAAGAGAGAAAAGGCGAGAAAACGCCTTCCTCCCAAAATACTCTTCTACTTCCCTTATAAAACCTTTATCCATCACCACCATACCCCCTATGTTCTAACCGAATCAAACAACGAATCTTGAATCGGGTCTCCGCTCAACTTGTCATCTTCATCTATCAAGACACCTTTACTGATTAAAACTTCCTCATTAATTTCCAGTGTTTTTCCGTCCCATCTCCAAGGCTCAGAACACACGAACCTCGCTACCTTATCATAGCTTAAACGAAAGATGTTGATTCCTGAAACGGTAGGATAATCTGCCCACAACGCTTGTGATGTGAGAATATAATTAAAACCTAACCTCTCCATCAAAGAGAACATTTCAGATATGTTTTCTTCATCCACCCCTGCAAATGCTTCATCTAAGGCAATGATATAAGGAGCATCCGGCGAAGAAGCACTGTACTTAGAATAAGCAGCAGAGAATAATGGAATATAAATAGCCATCGCTTTCTCTCCACCACTTAGGATGTTGAGGTTCTTCTCATCCAATGTTTTTTCCTTTTGACCCTCTAGGGTATACAGTATTTTAAACTTGTACCAATCGCGATAATCCAGTACTTGCTTTAAGGCTTGTTCCAGGTTTTCTAAGTCGTCTTTATTGTTTTTTTTGTCTAATCGTTCTTTCGCTAAGGCTATTTTACTCATAAAGTGCTTACTCAAGGCTTCGATATCAATATCTTTCAAGGTACCAAAGTCTCTTCCTAAGAGCTCCACTAATTTTGTAGTAGTTAAATGGTCCTCAGAATTTTTATCTGTTTTGTCTATAGGTTCCCACGTTAATCGTAATTCAATGGAGTTGTTTAGCGACTTCATGAAAGCATTAATATCGTCTTTCCATGATTTCGCCTTAGTGATTAAATACTTTATTTTTTCTCCTACTCCCTGAATCATTACGTTTTTGATTAAGTTTTCCTCATCCTTCTTCAATACAGAACGTTGTTTTTCTTCTAATTCTCTTAAATAGTTGTGGAATTCTTTCGGGTTTTTCTTCGAGCCTTGTACAGGAATAATGACATTTAAACGTTTCCTCTCCGAATTAATTAATTGCACTCTGTCTTTTTTGCCTTCGAACTCTCCCAATGACAACTCCGTACTTCCAGACACCATTTCACGAGAGGTTGGCGGATAGCCCTCTAAATCTTTAGACTTAAAATCGTGGACTGCATTGTGTAGTTGCTTGTATGCCTCTAACACATCCGTTTCTTCTGCATACTTACTAGCCAAAGATTCCAGCGTACCCTCGTATTCTATATGATTCATTTTCAAATCGAAACCAAATACTTCCTCCCGAATAATCAATTGTCTATGTAAAAAGAGCAACTCTTCCTTTGCCTCAGATATCACTTCACTGGTTCGATTTATCGCCTGTTCAACGGTTGGTTGTTCTCCGATTTTCTTTTTTTGTTCATCCCCCAAATCTTGTATAAGCTTTCGTAACTTTATAATGTCTTCTTCAATCTTCTCAATGCCAGCTTCCTTTAGCATTTCTTCAATGTTTTCTAAGTTTTTTACAAGGATTTTAATGTCACTGTCCAAGACATTTATTTCTCCTTTTAATTCTATTAAACCCTGTTCAGTATCTTCGTAGTTTAGTTGGGCAGATACTGATTCCGATTTCTTGTGTTCAAACTTTAAAAATAATTTCTCCATAGATTGAACTTTTCCACCATATTCATTCGTAGCTATTTCGATTAATTCTTTAATGGTTTTTGCATCCTTTGTACCTTCTAAGAATTCACTAATTTGGATTCTCTCTATGCGTTGTTTTTCATAACTCTTCGCTAAATCTTCATGAGCTTCTTGCAACTTCCCTTTTCTCTTATCAAATTCATTTTTTTGCACTAGCTTTTGTTCTTTCAACGTTCTATTTTCATCTAAACCTTCCATTGTAGGTCTGCCTTCATACTCTTCTAACAATTTTTGCATTCTACCTTTTACTTCTTCGTTTTGTATTTCCCACGAATCAATTTCCCCTTTCAACAATTCAATTTCAAGAAGAATTTCCGCCATTTTATTCTCTCTGTGCCTTCTTCTTGCTTCTTTTCCAATAAAGGAAGCTTGTTCTTGTTTTACTGCATTACCTTTAAGCAACCCATGTTGATAATTTCCAGAGGTAGTTACATATGTTGTATTTTCTAACTCTTCCAAAGATATACTTTTCAATACAGAACAAATATCTTTTTCTGCAACTTGGGAATTTTCCGGAACTACTGGCTTCAGAACACTAAATAGCGTCTTCGTTTCTCCATCATTCTCCTTGGGCATAACAACGGCATCGTTTTCCCCTACATTTTTCGCTTCAGCAACAGGGATTATCAATGCATCCAACAGTCCTGCATCCAACAAAGCCGACTCTACTCTTTCTTTTTCCTTATCGGATAACACATCCTTAAATTCAACAGCTTCATAAAACGGGACAAAAGGTATATTTTTTTCTGTCAAAGCCAAACGATTTTCCACCGTCTCTTTCCGACGGAAAAAGGGTGCTACTTCTTTCTGTTTTTGTAATTCTTCCAGTACGCTTTCCCAATCTTTTATTTTATTTTCTAAATGCTCAATATTCACTTTATTATTAAGAACTTCTTCTTTTAACGGTTCAATTAAACGCTCTTTCTGTTCATATAACTCTTTCTCGATGTATTTAGGTGTCATATCTTTGAAATCAAATAAGTTTTCCACGATTTCCATAACGTCACTTATCTCACTTTGAGAAAGAGAGTATTCCTCATTGGATTGCACCCATTCTCGAAAATCTTCCTTGAATTTCCTCTTTATGGAAGCGAACTCTTCACTAATCCTTGTCAGTTCTCTCTCTATTTGTTCGATATTTGACTCTACCTCACGCATTTCCTCTTTCTTTTCTTTCAATAAACCGTAAACTCTTTCTTCTTCTTGTATAGCTTCCAATACGTTTTTTAAGCTTTGAACATGACTATTTAATCTTGAAACCCAAACACCAAAGTATCCCTTATCTTTCCTATAGTTGGAAAGATTTTCTTTCGCCATCGACAAATAGGATTCCCCTTCGAAAAATTGGACTTCTGTTGCCAAATCCCCAAGTTCATCAATGATTTCTTTGATTTCTTTCTCATACTCGTCACATAATTCATTTGCCTTATCTATATCTTTCTTATATGCATTCAATTTCTGTTGATTTCTCTCATACTGGTCATTTTTTCCTTTGAGGTCACTTACTTTTCTTTTCTTTTCTTGCTCTTTATTTTGCTTTTCATTGTTTAACGAACGGACCTCAGATGTTTCCAACAAATCTAACTTGGTCTTGCTTGTTCGTAGTTCTATATCTATATCCGTTAACCGCTCTTCAACACCTTTTAACTTTGCTTTTTGCGTAATGAGTTTCTTTTCCGCTGAATCTTTTTTTACCATCATTTCGCGTTGTTCGTGTAGCGCCTCCAGATACCGGTTCGCAGCATTTCCTAACATGGCTTTTTGATAACCAAGGTAATCCTCTAGTAAGGAAGAAGATAATTCTAGTGAAATTTTTGTTTTCTCCAGTTTACGGTTATGGTCATCAATATCCTTAATAGTGTTGGATATCATAGAAAATTCAGAGGAAGGCAACTCTTCCAGTGAATTTTTTAAAGCATCATACAGAACATCCGGCTTCATTTCTTTGGATAACTTAGGAGAACGGATTTGGATTAATAACTTGGTAAGTTCTTTTAACTGGCTTACGTTATTAAATTGAAACACTTGCTTATTTACTTCATCAGCATAATCTCTCTGTGTTGTTACAAACTTACCGCATTTCAATTCTTCTATTTGATTTTTCAACTCCTCTTTGGAGAGAGGAACAAACTCTTCTAATCCATCCGCATTATATCCAATGCTTTTAGTCAACGAAAAACCCTTTCCTATCTCTTTTCCTTTAATAACAAATCCCCAAAAGTCATTTCTTGACTCATCAATAGCTCGTAATCCAATTCCTGTCGTTATAATTTCACCCGTCTTCATCTTTTTGTACGTCAGATACAAATAAGCAATCCTACCTTTGTCAAGCTCATCATTAGTCTTTAAATAGTCTCCAATTTTTCTTTTCCCTGAACCAAACGGGTCAATTCTCGATGGATGCGTATTTCCATCCAATAATAAAGGTATAATGGACTGCATAGAAACGGACTTCCCTTGCCCATTTTGTCCACCGAACAGAATGTTCCCCTTATGAAATGGATAAACCTCATTTTCATACACCCAAAAATTAACAAAACCCACCAAGTAAGGTTCTAAACGATTACTTCTGTCATGTGCTTCTACTACCATTTTATTTCCCCCTAATGTTTTCTGTATCGATATAATCCCTTAAGTCAGCGTCGTATTCTCCTACAGTTCGTATCATAGATGGGTAAATGGTTATTTTCATCGTTGCATCATCATACGATGCCAACTTCCAGCTTGTCATATAATCTAATATAATTTGTTTAAATTTAGAGAAAGGCGTTTTGTCTCGCATGGAACTAGACCAGCCTAGACTAAAATGTTGGATAACGTCCTTTAATAAATCTTCAAATCGACTATTCTCCAAAACTAATAATCCAAAAGGTTTTTCTTCTCTTAAAAGACCTACTATTCTATAAGCAATCTGAGACACGATATACGATTCGTGCTTTCTACTAGGATGTTGTTGAAGGTTTAATCGCCTAACATCTTGAACTAAACAAATGCAATTATACATGCGTTCAAGTCGGAAAAAAGTATATAACTCAATCTGTTGCTTTACATCTTCGTAATTGTATTTATCATTTAAGTACTGCATTTCTTCCTCTGACAATTCATCAAAAAAGAGTACGGATTCAAAATACAATTTACGAAACAAAGAATGCCTTACATTTTCCTTATCCAAACCATCCAACAACATTTCTTCTGTTGTTTCAAAAGAATCAATTTTTTTAGAGAAGTTTCGAAATTGATAACGTATCAAGGAAGTTGATTGGTAAAGAACCTCTCCTTCTTCTGACTTTTCAAAACTAGACAACTCTCCGTCCAATAATTTAATCAACCCTGTTTCTTGTGCCCGAAGTAACGCTCTTGAAAAGCTTTCTCTCTGGTGCTTGACCTTCCAATCTACTTCATAAATAAGATTTCCTTCGTCTTTGCCTAACAAAAATATTTTTACATCCTCAATTATGGAACTTAATAAAAAACCATCTTCAAATGACTTTGTTTCTAGTATAGAGAACAACGCCATTAAAAAGACGTAATCTAACTCGTTTTTAAAAGATTGGACACCCATCCAATCTCGACTAAAAAATGGAATCTTCTCAAGTTTAGCCGTTTCACTATCAAGTTTTAATCGATAACCAAAATTAGTTACCATGTACTTACGAATCATTTTTTCACTACTTAATATCTCTCGAAATACTTCCGGATTATCTTTTCTTTGCACTAGAAAATTTTCTAACAAGGCTTCTATACCTAGTTGTAACCCCTTATTTTCTTCACTCATCATATCTTTCACCCTCAACGACAAATTCGATATCGAATCCTCTTAATGCTCCATCCTTACAAGGAATTGTCACAACTTCCTTTGAACGATAATTAGCTTTAAGCGTTAACCCTGTTTCCGTTCGAAATGTGTTTTTCTTTGTTTTACCTAGCCTCATATTGGTTGTTCTCATAATCCATTTCAATAACACTTTTCTTTGGAAAGGCTCTAAAGGCTCTTTTATTTCAGAGAGTATAATTTTTCCTTCTTTAATTAACTCTTTCATTTTTCTCTCTTCTTCTCTTTTTTTCTCTAAGCTCTCCATGACCCTTCGTTGACGCTCTAATTTGTTGTTTTTTATAACAGAAGCTTTCGTTTTTCCTTTTGGTCCTCGGTTACTCATGTTAGGGGTTTGATAGGGTTTAATGTCCGTATTCCAAATTTCATCCGCATTAGAGTATTGACCATCTTCATTCAGTGATATTTCTTCCGTTACATGTAATGAACGGGAATGAGAAGTTCCAAAAGCAGCCGCATACAATTCATGAGCATTCTTTAAAGATGAACTATCGATAAATTTTTTCGCCAACGCCTGATAATCGGTAACTCTATTTTGCGTATTGGTCATGGAATCAGATAATCTATTTGCATAGGTGACGATTAGACGAATGGCTTCTTTCGTTTTGTCACTTAGAACTTCTATATCACTTGTCCCGCCCTTTGTACCTAGAAACCACGTTTTAAGCTCCACCCATTTATTTTTAAGAGAAATCTTTAATTTTTCCTCGGAGAAATCCTCGTATAGAATACTATTCGGCTTATTTGCTTCAATCAGTACATCGATGTACTTGTCAACATGTGCTTCATCGATTTCGTTTATTAGTTTATAAATTTTATACTTCACTCTATCTAATTCCGAAATGTACGTTCCTAAATACTGCATAAACGTATCTTTAAAATTCAAGAATAGTTCTGTATTAAACAAATTAGCTCTTTCCGCTTCCTGAATATGAAATAAATAATTTGTTGCGTTTGTCCGCAAGGTTTTATGCGTTTCAAAAACATTCATCCATATTTCTGAAGCCTTGTCTGGCGGAGCATACACCGCATCAATGTCTTTAAATGTTTCTAAAAACTTAAACAGTCTACTAAACTGTCTGCTATCCAAACTTCCCATAAGTTTTTCATCTAAATCATCAATCCTTAGCAATAATGCATCTACTTCTAATCCTAAATCGGTAATTTGATATAGATAGCGTTTCTTCTTAAATTCTTCAATCGTCATACCACTTTGCTTTTCTTGTCTGGATTTGATGACTTCCCAAGTCTCTAATTGATTCAAAGCCTCTTGTAAGTTAGTCTCCGTATATTCATCATTAACAACCTCATTTTCTTTAAGCATACGAAAAACATCCGATAGAGTCGTGTTGTAATGCTCAAAACCCATATGTTTGTTGTATAGATACCTTACAATCGGTCTATAAATATAGGAATTAGGTTCCGTTGCATATTTCAAAGCCACAACGGAGTCCAAGTGGTACTTATTCATTCTTCCACCTCCCAAGCCAAGTCTTGGCTTAAAATACATTAAAATTTAATTTGCTTTAGCCAGACAACTTTTGATTATCCATTATCAATAATTTATTCCTCGTACTTTTTTAACATTTTAGTAATAATTTCTTTAACCTCATCCCTTAGCACCTTGGGTGAAAGAACTTCTACCCTATCCCGCTGTCCTAAAATCCAAAACAAAATTCCTTTAGTTCCAAGTACATTAATTTCAAAAATGCTCATATCCTCGTCATTAGAATTTACTTTGTTTACAATAGGAAAGGTCCGATAAACGTATTCATCTACAGACCTATCAACTTTCAACTTAACAATAACTTCCTCACCACTATACATATTATAGGATTGGTTACTATACTTACCCGGCTTAAAATAATCACTAGACTTATTCAATTGAAATCTCTCATCTAAAATCTGAATTTTTTCTATTTTGTCTAAGCGAAAAGGTGTAGGTTGGTCAAAATTCTTTCCTACAAAATTAGCCAATAAATAAAATTGATGGTCATGAAAATTAATAGTTAGAGGCTTTACCCTCCTCTCTTTTATTTCATTAGCTTTTTTATAAAGGAATGTAATTTGTTTTTGTTCAAGAATTGAGTAAAATAAATCATTTAATTTCTCTCTTGTATTTTTTTTCTGAGCTGTTGAATAATGGTAGTTATAACTTCGGAAGAATTTGTTAAGCTTCTGTTGCTCCTCCAAAGGAAACAAACCTATCAACTTCTTCTCAATTTCAAGTCTTTCTTCCTTAACTAACGAACGACTTTGGTAAAGCAACATTAGTAAAATTAGGATGTCACCCGACTTTAAAAACTCATTTTCTTTCTCAAGATAATATGTATTGTTTTTCACATTATAGGTAATAGCATTCTGTTGCTGCTCAAGTACGATTCGAAGATTCTTTATATCATCCTTAATTGTCTCTGAGTGCTTACCGTATTCAAATGATAAATTAGAGATATTTATGTTTTCCCCAGTTAGTAGGCGAATATATATATCAACAATACGCTGCTGGGATGAGTACTTTGATTTATCACCTATAGTCAAATTTTCACATCCTTATATAGTGAAATGAGGATTAACTACTTAAGGTCACGCAACCATTTTTTTACAATTCTGTAAAAACCTCTTCTTTTATAGTATAACCTAGAGCCACAGCGTATTACACTGTACCTCTCCATCATAATAAAAATAATCTATTTTAATGAAATGCGTTTATACTACTTAAGATACTTCGTATTATTATAAAGAAAATAGAAAAAGGACGATTGTATTAACATTTTAAAAATTCGCACATAATCGGATATCTTGATAAGTTATGAGATTAAAACACAAAAAGCCACCTATATTAGTGGCTTTTTTAGAAAATATTATATACATATCAGAATTTAGGATTATTTAACTAGAGAGTGATATTCAGATATTTTCTTAGTTCTAATTTAATTGAATATTCAATTGTTTTATACTCATCTTCTTAACGTAATTCCTATCGACAATACTGTACCTGTACCGAGGTTAAAACTACTGTACTCCTATCGAGAGGCATGCTGGACTTGTATCGAGGTTATACTACTGTACTCTGTCGAGGTATGCTGGACTGCCTTGTGGCTATACTATTTGACAAGTAAATAGGCTTATCTTTTAGAAACTCCCTATGATTCTTCTCTATATTCTCCCAAAACTTCTTATTCAAGTAATACCTCATTACATCGATTCTCGAATGATTGATGAAAGGACTGACGATGAGAGAAACCAGTTCTTTTTTAGTGAATTGACGCTTTTCCCCATTGGTTTCGACCTTAAACTTGCTTCTAATATTCTTTAAAACATTATCGAACTTACCTCTAAGCTTTGAGTCTTGGGCTGCTATTGCGTCTAAATGAGCTTGAAGTTCCTTTTTAGACTTATGCAAAAGATAAAATGCCTCCTCTTGAGCAAAACCTTTTCTAGCTCCATGAGAAGTAACACGATTATCAATTTTCCCTTCCTTATAAAGTTCATCACTGACTTGTTTGATTAAACCAGATAAATGTTTTCTCATATTATCTATCGATTTATCTTGTCCAGCTTTGTCACCTAATTGATACGGCAAATGTATCATGGGTGCTCCTGCACTTTTTCTATCGCCATTTACTTTCATTGTTAATTTTGTAAAATGGTCAATGGCTTCAGGACGCAAGAATCCAAAATTATCCTTCCCTCCTTTATCACCATAGCTGGTCAAACTTCCTTCTTCTTTGTTGAAATCTCCTGCTTTATGTCTTAACTGTGCGTTTATACGCCTACCGGATACAAATTCTCCCCATAATACATCAGCAGCTACTTGAGCCCCATGCGATTTCATTTCTCTTAATCTTGCACACACCTCTTCTACGTCTTTTCTACTTGCTGCTTCCACAGTTGTTTCTTTAGCTTTTCTATATACTTTTTCATCATTTAATTTCTTTGAAAGTCTCTCTTTCTTTGGAAATTTAAACTGGTACTGATATTCACCAGATTCGACCATAGATTCATTAAAGGCATGCATCGCATCGTCTAATGCTCGAAGATGATAAGCAATACTCTTATTTCCTTCTTTAAATTCCTGGATTCTTTCATCGTAATATTGAAAGTAATCCTTGGCTTTTATTCTCGATGGGTTTTCTACTCCCCATTTTTCTTCCATGTAATTATACATAGTATGTAATTCAAACTTATATTTATCGACGGTTCCACGAGCTAAACCGCTATCACTTTCTTGTTTTCTCTTTGAAAATCCCGTTATTTGTTCTGTTTTCATCCAATCAAAAACTGCATCTAGTTTAGTATAATCCAAACAATTCACCCCCAAAAATAAAAACAAGGAAAACATCTGGAATATTATAGTGGATATTCTAAAGTTGTGGGGAAATAATTGAGTTAAAGATATAAATAAACGGAGAATTAAAGTAGCAATTATTCTATTATTAATGATAATTAAATACATAAAATCGATAAAATAAAAAAAGTCTCATGTACTAAAATGTACATGAGACAAAACTATTGTTAATCCATTGAGTTTTCTTACGTCTATTTCAACCTTTTAAAATGAAATTCACCATCATTTTTCGATTTGTAAACTTCAACAATATCTGACATTATTAATAAATTTATAAAAGTCATTTTGTTGTCCTGAAACACTCTAAATGCTTTAATAGCTATATCCTCTTCTTCTGGAAGTACAGCATTATAATATCTAACATTTACGTATGCTAAAAGAGTAGCCCAGTTTGATTCTACTTTTCCAATTTCATAGTCATTTTTAATAGTTTCTTCTAATGCTTTTACAACAATATCGTAAAATATATCTAACCCTGAAGCTTCCAGCATAAGTTCTTTTGGTGTTTTTACCTCTTCAGTACTATACATTTTTTCTTCATCCCTTCAAAAAATCAATAATAGTTTCAATCCTACCATTATTGTTCTTAAACTACAAATCAATGACACTATTCTGATTCCAACATATAATTTACCTATCTATTTAAAATTCCTCATGTCACTTTAACCCTTAAGAGCTCAAGCAACACAAAGATTATTAAAAACATTCAAAGGCAAGGAAAGTAGTTATTGTCACAAAAATCGCGTGACAAAAACTACCTTGGTCGAAGAATGGTTCAGTCAGACTACAGGGTTACATAAACTTTCTTGGAGAACCTTCGGTTCATCCTTTGAAAGGTTTATTCCACCCTTCCGACTGACGAAACCTTCTTCTCCAAAGTTCAAGACCTTTCATCTGCTTAGTGGCAGATGAAACCCAAAACCCTCAACGAGTATCCGTAAGCGGATTCTCGTTGCATTTCTTTTTTCGCCATTTGGCCCTCGACATAAATGTCTTCGTCCCAAATACCTTAAAAGAAATGTTGTAACCATAATCATTCTTAGGATGTATTGAAGCGGGTTCCGCGCACTATCAATATTGTCAGATAGCACCATCACCATTGCCAGCAGAGTACCGTATCGTTCATACAATGTCCCTACATAGAATTTTTCTATGCACGAACATTGTATGAATTCCAAGTGAAGCACTCAACTGTTGCGATAGCCAATTCGTAATTTCTGCACTTGACTGAGCCTATAGGTGCACTACTCCTATAACCCTCCCCTACCCTATGCATGGGTTTTCGCGGGGTAAAACGTCTGGTTTATTTTTAGAAACCAACAAAAACTATAAAACTCTGAAATGTAACTAGTTAATACCGCGTTATTTTATAGAGCGACCGGCAACACTCGTTTTAGTTACACTCCAATACATCTCGGTTTTTAAAAAGCAAAACTCCTTTCAAAATTTTTCGTACCAATGACTAGGCAATAATTTAAATACTCTTCGTTCTTCCTCATTTCCGTATTCCGAATCTACGTGTGTTCTACAGTTCGATTCCCTTCATCTGCGGTGAATACCAAAATGACTTGTGTTTAACATTCTCCTTTCTTAAAATGTTTTACGCGACATAAGTTGCGACTACTATTCAATTGTTTTTGTCTTTCCCCTATTAAACCTTCGGTTCATCATTCTCTCCTCCTAGCTACTTTGCTATTGATATTTTGTTAGTTTTTGGGTAATGCTGTGAAGAATCTTTGTCCTTCGATGTTTCTAATGTCATGATTTGTACAAAACAAAACATCATTTTCTTAATAGATAGTAAGTTGGTTCAAAATCACTTCTGGTTAGGGTTCTTTTTCACTCCTTTCATTCAGTTTTTTAATACTAGGTGTTGCAAATACTAACTGAATTCTCACTAAAATCTCCTCCTCATATAAATGTTTTGGAATACCATACACCACGAGATGTTTGATATTTTTCGAACGCCAATAGACGAGTTCGCAAATAAAATTAATACTAAAAGCAGGTTATCTCCGTCTCATAAAAATGATTGGAATATAGATTCATCACAAAATGAACTATAATGTGTAAGTCACAAGAACAAACACGATTAAAACTACTAATGCTACAAAACCTTTGAACAAACAATGCTACAAAACATTGATAGATAAACCACCACAAGATGATTTAAAGTGAATTAAATGTTGGGTTCAACACAAGAAGAACGCCAAGGTTCAACGGGCACGAGCCAGATAAAAATTACGTTGATATGATAATTCTTATATATTCTACGACATTTCCAGAAAATGTGTTATAACTGTTAAAATTTAATATTTATTATTGCTTTTCAAGGAGGTCGATATAATGTCGTTAGAGTTTTTTAAAGACAAAAAAAGTCCTGATTTGATGATAAAAGAAAGGGACTTAGCTGAGATTTATCCAGATATCATTTATGAATTATCTTTTAAAGACATCGAGAAGTTTATTGTGAAGGATGGAGAAAAATTAACTGACGAAGAAATAGAAAAAAGAAATCCTCTTAGGGTGAATCACACAAGGAAAGATTTAGGAGGAAACCAAATCGAAATGCCAGTTTTGGATTCAGATGTTTTATTGCCGTACACATACCAACAAGAAGGTCATGACGGGAAAGTTTTAGGAACGTATCTTTCGTTTAATCTATATGCAAATTATGAAATTGAGTATCGTAAAGCTAACTTGACGAAAATTACTATGTTAGAAGGCAAGAAAGTTCTAAACAAAAACGAGGAAATGCATCTCAAACCAGTTATCGAGAATAGGACAGAGTATCATTTCCGATATGGTTTAAAAGATGAAAATGACCCAGAAAAAGGTAAGCAGTGGATATATATGAGCGATGTTAATCTTTTCGAGGAGAAACGTAGAGAAATTGAAGTGAATCAACGTTCTAACGAAATTATTCAAATCACTAAAAATCATTTAAAATATAGAGCTACTTTTGAAAAAGACATAGAAAAATTCAGAGAAGACCATGGTTTCGAAAGAGCCAAAACTCATATTAAAAATGTCTTGAAAAATATTGAAGATTATCACGATATCAAGAATGTTCTTTGTGAAATATCAGACGATGAAATGTTTTTTATTAAACAAGATATTCAAGATTTAGCTGATATAGTGAGTGATTATTCAACATACATTGAACAACAGGTCGAACCACACGAGAAAGACGCGGAATTATCCACTGTGAAATTACATTTCATGAAGTTCTTAACAAGAGAAAAGTATCGCGTTAGAAATGGTCAATTACTTCGTAACGCAGCTAGAAGTTTTGCTTTAACTCAACAGGCTACTCAAAGTAGAAAACAAGAAAGCAAAAATCAGTTAGAAAGAATGGCTCTTTTGTATGCTAGTAAGAAGAACAAATCAGTTGTTGATATTAATGGTCAAAGTTTCAATGATTTCGTTAAAGATGAACAGAAGAAGAAGAAATAGGGTGCAAATAACGGGTTCAGTTTTGGTAGGGAAAATGCTAATTCACAGATTATTTATTATATTTAGGTTAGATTGGTAAATTACTAAAATATAAAAGGACTGCACATTTTAGATATGTCTAATATGTGCAGTCCTTAATTTTATTTGTTATTGAACTAACGCTCGCTTATATACAGTATCAGGTTCCGAAACATTGATATGGTGCACCTTTTATCTTTGTTTACATGAAACCGTAGATAAGCGTTTAAGGGCTTGACTTGGAGCCTCTGTGGG
>NZ_JBWQTU010000034.1:0-19190 GCF_056619925.1 Halalkalibacter sp. HAAS-P013 | reverse complement strand
GGGAGTAGCTCATGATAAAACCTCCGTGTAAGGGTTGTGTGGTAACTTCATTTTACACGAAGTATCATGGGCTTTTTTGTGTTTATTTTTAGGTGTCGCACTTAATATTACAATTCGTCTTATAGAAAAGAGGGCAAAAATGAAAGTAGAGAGTTGTTAAGAAGGAAAGCAGGCTAATTGGCAATCATTACGGTTTGAAGGAGGGGATAATCAGACAGTATTTGAAAAATATACTAGTTGAAATCTTATCAACGCGGAATTATAATCGTTGTGTGCAAGAAAAATATTATTAAAAGCTGATCAAACAAAAAACCATTGCGCAGAATTGATTTATGTGTTACCATTATAAATGTAGTTGATTGGTTATTGCGATTAGCTAAACATATCCTACAATGTTCGTAAGCCCTTTTTGTTTTAAACCTTACTGTTTTATCGGGATTCTTACATTTGTTGACTGATGCCAAGCCTTCTACGATAAGGATCGCACGATGTTAACATGCGGAAACCCACCTGCTTTAGCGGGTTTTAAAACAGCTAGGGAGACGGCATAGGTGGGAATAAATATTTATGATACATACCGTGCTAGATGGGGAGTTGGCGGTGCCCTGTAACCCGCAATCCGCCTTAGCGGGGTTGAATTCCTATTAGCGGTATGGTTCATGTGAGGTTTGCCTTGAGCAAGCGGTGTTGACTATTGGGGTCTGCGCAACAGAAACCTATGAATCTGGTCAGGTCCGGAAGGAAGCAGCCATAAGTAGATTCTTCTGTGTGCCGCAGGTTGCCCTGATTGAGCTAGCTACTTAAGTTACACTTATGTGACCATATCAATAATAGGTGCACGGTTATTTTAATAAGCGGTTGTGGCGGAATGGCAGACGCGCTAGGTTGAGGGCCTAGTGGGGGTTGACCCCGTGGAGGTTCGAGTCCTCTCAACCGCATTAAACACAAGAAAAGAGGATAATGAGCTAAGCGTGCTCATTATCCTCTTTTCTTGTGTTTTTTATTTGTTCTTCATTACGTGTGGCTAAATGTGCCGCATGAGCAGCTCCCCATTCGCTCATCATATCTAAAATAGGGATAAGGCTTTTGCCATGTTCAGAGAGAGAATACTCTACCTTTGGCGGTATTTGTGCATAGACCTTTCTTGTTACAAGGTCATGATCTTCCAGTTCTCGTAATTGAGATGTGAGCATCTTTTGTGTAATGCCAGGAATTTCTCTTTTTAACTCGTTAAACCTCATCGTTTCATTATTCAATAGAGGGAATAATATTTTGTGTTTCCATTTTCCAACTATTGCTTCTAAAGCGTTATTTACTTGACATTCAGACAATTAGCAACCTCCTATAGTTTCCTTTTGTATACTATACCACTTTTAAGTGCGTACTTATCAATTTTTCTTATATATATCATAATAGCATTATTCCATCACCAATCATGATCATAAAGGAGGAGAAAAGATGACTTACGAATTACATCCTAACACGCAGCTAGGGTCTGTTAAATTAAAAGTGAGTAATTTAGAGCGTTCCGTTACTTTTTATAAAGAAATCATTGGTTTTGAGATTCTCAATAAGACGGATCAAAAAGTAGAACTTACGGCAGATGGTAAAGAGACATTGCTTATTTTAGAAGAGGTTTCGAGTGGAAGTGTCTACAGCCCGGGGACAACACTTGGTCTATATCATGTAGCAATTTTATTACCGGAACGTAGTGATTTAGGGTTATTTTTAAAGCAAATGATTGAGAAAGGAATAGAGATTGGTTCTGCGGATCATTTTGTCAGTGAAGCGATCTATCTTTCAGATCCAGACTTCAATGGTCTTGAAATTTATCGAGATCGGCCAAGAAAGGGATGGACAAAAGTAGCTAGTGGAGATTACACGATGGTAACGGAGCGAATCGATGTGGAAGGCTTACTAGATTCAGCAGGTGAGGGCGTTTGGCAAGGTTTACCGCCTAAAACAAAGATTGGGCATATTCATTTACATGTTCGCGACTTAAAAGAAAGCAGGGATTTTTATAAAGCACTAGGCTTTGATATAACAGTTGGCAACATGACGAATGTAGGTATGCTTTTTCTTGCAGCTGGAGGGTACCATCATCACATTGGCGTAAATATTTGGGCGGGACCCAATGCCTTGGTTAGACCAAAAAATGCAGTAGGGCTTGCTTATTATACCGTTATGTTACCTAATCAATATGAGCTAGCGAAGTTAATTGAGCACTTGAAAGTTGCTGGACAAAAGCCGGTAGAACAAGGAAATGGTGTGTGGATAGTTCAGGATCCGGTAGGTATAGAAATACATTTAACAACAAAATCGTAAAAGAATATGGAGGAAAAGTAAATGAAAAGAAGTGAGTTAGGCTTATTCATTGTTCGTGTTGTATTAGGAATGACGTTCTTTTTGCATGGGTTAGATAAATTTCAAAGTGGAATTAGTAACATTGCAGGATGGTTCGAAAGTATTGGATTACCTGGATTTTTAGCATATATTGTTGCAGTGATTGAATTGGTAGGCGGGGTTATGATGGTACTTGGAATTGGAACACGGATTGTTGGTATCTTATTTGCACTAGTGATGGCAGGGGCAATTATTACAGTGAAACTACCTTTAGGGTTTTTGGATGGCTTTGAACTAGATGTGGTTTTACTTGCCATGTCTATTCAGCTAGCGATTACTGGAAGTGCGTTTTTATCGGTAGGTCAAGCAATGGGATTAACGAAGGAGTCTGATGTAAATCTTTAAAAGGAATATTCATATTAGGGAGGGGGGGATCCAAAAGGTAAACAAACCTTTTGAATCACCCCCCTCTTATCTTGTATTAGCAAAAGAAATAGTTGAGCTGACGAAGACCTTTTTCGTTTATTTTACTTGTTATGAAACATACTAAATATAACTTTAGCTGGTTACATAAAAAAGAGATAACTCTTTTTAGAAGGAGAGGTTAGGCGAATGAACTTTGTTTGGGGTATTTTTGGCATTTTGACGATCTTTGCTATTGCTTTTCTTTTTTCGAATAATAAGAAAGCTATTAACTTACAAACCATTTTAGGAGGATTAGCCATTCAAATTGGTTTTGCCGTCATTGTCTTAAAGTGGGAAACTGGCTTTGCGTTCTTACAATGGCTGACATTAGGGATCGCAGCCATCATTGATTATGCGAACGAAGGGATTGACTTTTTATTTGGAGGATTATTTCAGGCTGAAGGAATGGGCTTTGTTTTTGCGATTGAAGTCTTGAGCATCGTCATTTTCTTTTCAGCTTTAATTGCTATTCTTTATTATGTAGGGATTATGCAAAAAGTGATACAGATCCTTGGTGGTTTCTTATCAAAAGTTCTTCGTACAAGTAAAACAGAATCTATGTCTGCAGCTGCAAATATTTTCGTTGGACAGACAGAAGCACCGCTTGTTGTACGCCCTTATCTTGAAAAGATGACGAAATCGGAATTGTTCGCCGTAATGACGGGCGGGCTTGCATCGGTTGCTGGATCTGTTTTAATTGGATATTCTTTGCTCGGTGTACCACTAGAATATTTGCTTGCTGCTAGTTTTATGGCGGCACCAGCTGGGTTAATTATGGCTAAAATGATTATGCCGGAAACGGAGAAATCGGAAACCTCAGACAAAGTGATGGTAGATAGAGATATGGAATCGGCCAATTTGATCGATGCAGCCGCTCGAGGTGCAAGTGTCGGTTTAACATTAGCTTTAAATATTGGGGCAATGCTTTTGGCGTTTATCGCTTTGATTGCTTTGGTTAATGGAATTTTAGGCATGATTGGTGGCTGGTTTCAGTTTGATGGCTTAACATTAGAACTCATCCTTGGGATCGTGTTTGCCCCGATCGCTTTTGCAATTGGCGTACCGTGGCATGAAGCCGTCGTGGCAGGAGGATTTATCGGACAAAAGATTGTGTTGAATGAGTTTGTTGCATATGCTGCTTTTGCTCCGCAAATGGATGAGCTATCAGATAAAACTGTAGCAGTGATCAGTTTTGCGTTATGTGGATTTGCAAACATTTCTTCCGTTGCTATATTACTTGGGGGATTAGGAAAGCTAGCACCTAGTAGAAGGACTGATATAGCCAAGCTTGGGATGAAGGCTGTCGTAGCAGGAGTGCTTGCTTCGTTATTAAGTGGTGCGATTGCTGGAATGTTGTATTAAGAGGATAATGGAAAGGGTGTTTAGACTAGCAAGTGGATCTAGAACCGTAAAGCCAAGATAACGAAAAAAAGCAGGGCTTCAGGAAGAAACTCTGAAGCCCCAAAAGCAAGTAAATAAAATATTATGAACCAATTGAGATTACCTTCTCGAAAGAGTCTCTGAAATCTTCTCAGCTGTGTCTTTTCCATTTTTTATACAAGCGCCAATCCCGACACCATAGTATGAACAACCTGCGAGAATGACATTTGGAAATTCTGATTGCATTTTCTCGTTTAGTCCACGAATTGCTTCATTGTGATTGAGGTGGTAGTTAGGCATTAGCTGCTCCCAATTTGTGACCTCAACAGCTGTTGGATTCGCCTTAAGTCCAAGACTCTTCTCAACGTCTTTTAATGATGTTTGAATGAGGTCAACCTCATTCATCTGCTGCAGGGAGCGATAGGAAGGGTTTGAACTTTTATAAAAGAGGCGCACTAAAAGGTTGTGCTTCTTTGATGTATGCGACCATTTGCGACTTGTCCACGTACATGCATCACAACTGACATCTTTACTATTAGACACAATAAAACCCGTTCCATCAGCAGGCAACTGCTCATCAGGAATATCAAATCCAAGATAGATACTCTTTAGTGATGAATTTGTTAATTTAGCAAAATCATCGTTTAATTCATTGTGACCTAACATTGATTGAGTGACGTTATGAGGTGTCGTAAGCACAACATAATCTGCTTGGATCGTTTCGTAATTAGAAAAAGTAATGTGATAGCGCTCTGTGCCTTTTGTAATTTTTGACGTGTTTACACCTTTAAGAATTTGAGAGTCTGACAATTCAGTCTCAAGTCGGTCAATGATTGTAGAGAGTCCATTTTTAAAGGAAATGAACTTTTTATCGGATTGAGAGCTGAATTTTTGTTTATTTTCAGATAAGCCCTTAATGATACTCCCGTATTGATTTTTATAATCAAGTAAGTATGGAAGGGTTGAAGCGATACTTAGCTCTTTCAATTTTCCTGAATATACTCCTGATAAAACAGGGGCAATTTGTTTTTCGACGAGCTCTTTCCCTAAAAAGTATTCGAGAAATTCCCCAATTGAACTATCCTTCGTAAAATGGTCATTCGGACTTTCTAAATCCTTAAGCGCCTCTTTTTTGCCTTTTTCTGAAACCAATGTACTTTGGAACAATGATTCGACACTCAATGGAATTCCAAATATTGTGTCAGCAGGAATAGGGTGTAGCTCATTGTCTGTGAAAAGATACGAAATGCCTGTAGAATTGTAGACAAGTTCATCTTCTAAATTCAAATCCTCAATCAGGGGCATAACACTTTCATGTCTTGCAACGATCGAATCTGCCCCTGTTTCCATAATGAATTCTTCCTTGTGAACAGAATGGATCTTACCGCCTAAATAATCATTTTGTTCCGCAAGAATTAACTCAACGTCTATGTGTTTCTCTCTTTTTAATTTTTGTAAGTAATGCATGGTGGTTAGGCCTGTGATACCTCCACCAATAACAACTATGGTTTTCAGCGTTCTCACTCCTAATGTATAGATTCTATTCATATTATAACGTATGGAACCCATGAATCCTCAATCTCTGTTTTCTTGACAACATACTGACACATTATATAAAAATTTGGCCTTCCTTTCCAAATTATTTTTCTGGAAAAATTCGTTAAGAAAGAAGGTCGAAATGGCATCCATGTTGATTAAATATACAGATCCTTTTTTCGTAGTTATTTATAACTAGAATTAGGTAGAAATTGATAAATGGAGTGATAATATGAGCAGGGAAGAGAACAATAAGCCAGTATATTATGATGGGAGCGGGTTGCAAAACGTCACATTAAGAAATTCGTCCTATAAAGATTATGTCATCAAACCAGAGGGAGTAAATAAAGGGATCGTTTATCCATGTTTTCCTTATCTTGATTCTAATAAATAAACAAAACGAAGGGCTTGCGTACATTCGCGAGCCCTTCGTTTTTCATAAATGATTAAAATTCTTTTGCTACGTCTGCTGCTTGCTGCAAGCCTTTTTCAATGATCTCTTCAGCTTTGTCAGGGAATTGATTATGACCTTCAATAATAACCGTTTTAGGATTATCAATGCCCCAGAAGTTAAACATTGTTTTTACATAGTTAACGGCCATTTCAGCTGCTTGCGCAGGCCCCTCAGAGTAAACTCCGCCTCGTGCATTTAAAAGTACGACTTCTTTACCAGTAAGCAAGCCTTGTGGACCTTCAGCTGTATAACGGAATGTTTTGCCGGCTTGAGCTAAATAATCTAAATACGTGTGTAATACTGCAGGGACAGTGAAGTTCCAAAGTGGGAATGCAATGACAACTTTGTCTGCTTCAAGGAATTGATTTAAATAACGATTAACGAGTTCTGTTGCTTCTTGTTCAGAAGTTGTTAACTCCATCCCTTTTGAAAGCTTAAACATGCCATTAATTTTATCAGTATCGTAATAAGGTAAATTTTCCTCAAATAGGTCAAGCTCGGTAATGACATCATCTAGGTGAGACTCTTTATATTGGTCTAGGAAAGTGTGGTAAAGTTTCACACTCACTGCCTGTTCAATCGGTCTTGAATTTGCCTTAATAAATAATACGTTTGCCATGATAGAATACCTCCATTTGATAATGTTGCTACAGCAACAATTTGTGAAAAAATAACTAGTACTTATTAGTAGCTAAAGTAGTAAATAAATATATTGTAGTCTAGGTGACAAGAAATAGTTGCTATACATACTAGTTACGATTCTTAGTATAAAATAGAATGAAATCAATTGTCAATTAAGAAGATTTATAAAAAGAAAGGGGTTTTTTTGAGAAGAGGGGACGTCCTTTTTACATTAAAAAAGGACAGCAGATTAAGTCTACAGTCCTAGTTGAATTATGAGTACAAAAATAATTAATTATAATACTCTTGTACATTTTGATTCATTTTTTCTAATAACTTCTCCATTAGTTGGAGTTCGTTCTCAGAGATTCCTTTGCAGATGACTTCATTAAATTCTTCAGCAATGGGAATGACTTCTTCACCTAGCTTTTTCCCGCACGGAGTAAGATAAAGCTTTAGAGACCGCCGATCATTGTTGCAATTACTTCTTTTAATAAAGCCTTTTTTCTCAAGACTTGAAGCCATGCGAGCGATATTTGTTTTATCCTTATCTAATTTGGTAACAAGCTGTTGTTGAGATAAACCGTCTTGTTCCCACAAGAGCATCATAATTAAATTTTGTTCTGGTGCGAGGTTGAAGGGCTCTAATTTGGCTTTGACATAGCTAGTAAGATTTAAATCGGTTTTATGCAATTTAATACTGATATACTCTTGAAATGTTAATTTCATGAATCCACCCTCTTGAAAATTAGTTGCTACACATACTAAAGGTACTTTAGTATGTGTAGGAAATCTGTATACTTCTGTCAATTATGATTTTAACTGGGAAGTGAAAGGTATTTTATTAAAAGTGTGAAACTATAAGGTATGTAATCAACAATTAACTATTTCTCTTTAATCAATTGTTCAACTGCAGGGATATCCGCCGGAGCCCACTTTAACGAATGGAGGTTTTCTCGTTTGAGCCAAATAAGTTTGGAGTGCTCATTTGGAGTAGGGGTTCCGGACGTGATCTTTGCTGTAATAGCAAGGAGATTAATTATAAACTCGTTATACTCATGGTTGTGGTCGTTAAATAAATCAATAGGTTCAACTTCGCAATGCAATTCTTCTTGAATCTCTCTTTTTAAGGCTGTGTATATTTCTTCGTCTTTTTCAACTTTTCCTCCGGGGAATTCCCACATGTTCGGGATTAACATCTTTGGGGAGCGAAGAGCGCATAGGATTTCGTTTTCGTCGTTTTCAATAATGGCTGCGACGACTTTGATTGTTTTTTTCATGGGAGGACCTCCTTCATTTTTATGGTTGGACAGAAAAACAACTACTTTCGACAACAAACTCGATTAAAGCGCTAGTACTTTAGGATTTTTCAATCAAAAATAGGAGCTGTTGCGACAGCTCCACCATAAAAAGAAGTTATTTCAGCTTTTCTCCCTCTTTAATTAAGAAATTTACCATTCTCCCAACCCCTTCGTAATCTAATTCATACGATGCGGCTTTGATTTCTTCATAGATTAGCTGGTCAATGACTCCATCTCGGTCGAGGTCTTCCCATTTGTTCTCTTTATCTAATTGCGCTAACTGTGATTTAATTCGGTTTAGTGCTTTACCCATTTTTTAACCTCCTCATCATAATTCCTTATCATATTATATTATCATTTATTTCAAAGAAAAAAAGCGAATGTCTATTCCTCGCGCCTAAAAACACCCGGAGCCTTTCCATATTTCTTTTTAAATACTTTATGAAAATACGCGTAGCTGCTGAATCCGCAATTTTCTGCAATTTGATCAAGTGGCATGAATGTGTATTTCATTTGATCTTTCGCTGCAGATAATCGAATTTCTTGAGCGTACTCGATCATTGTTTTACCGACATACTCTTTGAATAAATGAACTGCTCGAGATACACTAAGTTCTACATGTTGAGCGACTTCATCAATTTTAAATGATGTCAAAGCTTGTTCCTCGATAAATCGCATCATCCGTGTGACGACAGGTGGACGATTGAGGAAGGTATTCGTTTCACTCACCGCGCGTTCTAAATACAAACATAGTGCCATCATTAAATAATTGTTTAACTCTTTGTTTTCCTCCGTAGCCGGTCGGCGTTCTTCTATAATGATTTGCCTCCATAAAGTAAGGATTTTTTCATCTAAGTGAATTCTTGATATAATCGGTTTCTTAGATCGCTCCCACCATTCATCCAGCCATGGACCATTACAAAACACATAAAAATCTCCACTGATTTGAGCTTCCTCTATTTTCAATTCATAGTAATCTCCTGGTTTGAGGAGGAGGAGGTCACCTTTTTCCACATTTACGTTTACACCATTCGTAACGATTTGGCAGGTGCCTTCGGTTTGTAACCGGAATAAATAATCATCCAATCCCGATTTATAAGAGGAGAAAAATGGTTTGGAATGAAAGGAAAAGCTACAGAGTCCAATATGTAACATGATATGTTCTCCTTATTGAAAATAGCAAGATAGTTGATGTTTTAATCATATCATTTATTTGCAAAAATGCATAAACGTATTAAGATAAAGCAAATAAGTGATAGTTCGAAAGGAGAGAGGACGTTAACCACAGAAGGTTCTTTTTTATACAGAAGATATTAAGCGTTTACAAAATTGAATGAAATGAGGATTTATTATGAAGAAAATTCCAGTAGCTGTTCAAATGTATACATTGCGTGAAGAAAGTCAGAAAGATTTTGTGGGTACATTACGAAAAGTGGCTGAGCTTGGCTATGACGGAGTGGAATTTGCTGGTTATGGAGGGCTTACGGTAAAAGAAGTTAGAGTTTTACTAGATGAGCTTGGTTTAAAATCTGCATCGAGTCATGTCCCGTTAGCTGAATTAAAGAATAACTTGAAACAAGTGATTGAAGACCAAAAAACTCTAGGAAGTCAATTTATTGTGTGTCCATACTTAATGCCAGATGAGCGTAGCGAGGAAGATTATCAATCTCTTATTTCTTTTTTAAATGAAGCAGGAGAGGTGTGCAAACGTGAGGGGATCACACTATGTTATCATAATCATGATTTTGAGCTTGAGCCATTGCAAGATGGGAGAAAGGCGCTTGAAGCGATTTTTGATGATACAAGTGCAGAACACCTTCAAACCGAGCTTGATGTGTACTGGTTAACAAAAGCTGGTGAAACTCCAGTCGAGTGGATCAAACGTTATAAAGGACGCACTCCTTTGGTCCATTTGAAAGACATGACGACAGATGGCGAGCAATTTTTTGCAGAGCTTGGAACGGGTGGAGTAGATATTGAAGCCGTCTTAGAGACAGGTAAAGAAGCGGGTGTCGAGTGGTGGGTTGTAGAACAAGATGTAAGTCGCCACTCACCATTAGAGAGCATTGAAATTAGCATTAATTACTTAAAAACAAAGCTTCCTCACTTAGCAACGAACTAAAAGGAGAGCGTGAAATGAGTTTAAAAGTCGGATTAGTTAGGTGTGGCAATATTAGTGACATTTACTAAAAAAATAGCATGCAATTTTCTTCATTTGAAATTGTTGCATGTACCGATGTAAACCAAACGAAAGCGGTGGAAACAGCCAGAAAGTATGGAATTAAACATGTTTTGACAACAGATGAATGAATAGATAGGTTCTCTTCTATAGAAAATAGAGGAGAGCCTTTTTGTATTTGAAGGTCTAATGAAACATTTGGATAGCAAGTTGAACAGTTTCGACAGCAAATCCATCAACTCTGACAGCAACTGCTTCAAATTGGACAGAAAGATATTATGATTCTTTTTGTTTCACGACTATCTATACTAAGCCATTTATCCTTCAAACATAGAATGATTTAACATACAATTAATATTTTCATCAAATTAAGCAAATCATAATAAAAAACATTTTTGGAGCGGGTAAAATAATGACAAACATCAACGGTCAAATCATATCAGGTGAATTCAACCTCGAAGAAAAAGAATTTTTGTTGCAAAAAGTAAAGAATCAATACACAACATCAGTTATTAAAGAAAGACAGTTTTCAAGACTCTATCGATATTTAAAAGAACACCAAGACAGCGAAGGGAATCAAATCATTACGCTGTACGATCAAATGCTTATTCCTTTAAGTCGAAATGAAATTAAAGCATTATTAACAGACCTTGAACAAATTGAACCTCTATATCATTAAGAGATCCTTAGCATGAAATCAAACCACTCCTACCAATCAAGTCTAAGGCGACAAGGTTTTAACTTATTATTATAAATGAAAACAGAAACGAACATACTAACACTACCATTATGAAAAGGGAGGGTATGTATCTTGAGTAATGAACAGGCATTATCCATTTTTGCGTTAGGTGGATTAAATGAAATTGGGAAAAATATGTATGCAATCGAATACGGGAACGATATTGTCCTCATTGATTGTGGGAACAAGTTTCCGGATGAAAGTCTGCTAGGCATTGATTTAATTATTCCTGATATCTCTTACCTATTAGAAAACAAAGAGAAAGTTAGAGCATTACTTGTAACGCACGGACATGAAGACCATATAGGGGGCATTCCTTTTTTCTTGAAGAAAATCAATGTACCCGTTTATGCAACACGTTTTACACTAGGGTTGATTGAATTAAAACTAAAAGAACATAAAATTTTATCTGAAACAGAATTGATTGAAATTAACGACCACTCAAATCTAGATTTTAACGAAATCACTGTAGAGTTCTTCAAAGTCACACATAGCATACCTGATTGCTTAGGAATCGTCTTCAATACACCAGAGGGTAAGGTTGTACATACGGGTGACTTTAAGTTTGATTTAACTCCTGCTAAACAAGATGAACAGTCGGATATTCATAAAATGGCTGAGATCGGCAAGGAAGGTGTTTTGCTCCTCTTATCGGAAAGTACAAACTCCGAGCGTCCAGGCGCTACGCCGTCTGAGCAAATGGTTGGCAAGCATGTGGAAGAAGCCTTTACAAAAGCAGAACGAAAAGTTATTTTAGCGACCTTTGCATCTAATATTAGTCGTGTGCAGCAAGTTGTCGATGCTGCACAAAAAACAAATCGAAAGCTAGCATTATTAGGCCGGAGCATGATTAATGTTGTAGAAGTTGCGATGGAACGAGGGTACTTAACGGTGCCTGAAGGAATGATCATTGATCAAAAAGAAATTAATGAAATGGACCCAGAGAGAGTGGCAATTTTATGCACAGGAAGTCAAGGAGAACCGATGGCTGCACTTGCACGTTTATCGACTGGAAGTTTTCGTGGTGTCGACATTTTACCGGGAGATACGGTTATTTTTGCTGCAGGTCCGATCCCAGGGAATGAGAGAAGTGTCACGAGTATTGTAGATAATTTCTTTGCGCTTGGTGCAAAAGTTATTTATGGATCGGGAAGTTCATCGGGTATGCACGTTTCTGGTCATGGGTATCAAGAAGATTTAAAGTTAATGCTTACGTTAATGAGACCGAAGTATTTAATCCCTATTCATGGTGAGTATCGGATGCTCTATCAGCACCAGTTGCTAGCAGAATCCGTAGGGGTAGAAGAAGGAAATACATTTATCATGAACAATGGTGATGTTTTAGAAATTAAGAATTCTAAAGCGACCCAAACCCGGAAAATACCAGCAGGTAACACATACGTTGATGGAATCGGTGTTGGAGATGTAGGCGATCTTGTACTCCGAGACCGTAAGCAACTTTCCGAAGATGGAATGCTCGTGGTAGTTGTTACAATGAGTAAAACGGAAAAAAGGTTAGTAGGACGGCCTGATGTCATCACACGTGGATTTGTGTATGTAAGTGACTCAGAAGAACTACAAAAAGAGATGAATCGCTTAATTACGAAAACAGTAAACGAGTTATTAGAATCAAGGAAATATCAATGGAATGTCATGAAGCAAAGCCTAAAAAAAACAGTAGGGCAATACTTATTTAAACAAACGAAAAGCAAGCCGATGATTCTTCCAATCATCATTGAAATCTAAGAAGAAAGTAGACGCTAGTCATTTCGAGTAGCGTCTATTTTAGATTCAGGATAGTTTTAGATCTTTGTAATTTGTGAAATTGGTTTGTGCAGTAAATGCATGTTCTGTTAAAAAGAGAGGGACGATAGGGATAGTGTTTATATTTGAACAGAGTACAAGAACGTATTTTTTTATTAATTATTACTTTAGTAGCTATTGAGTTATTGTCATTTGCTATTAAAAAAATGGACGTGGTATCATTCGTTTGGTAGTTTAGCGATAAAGTTTTTGTTGTGTCGGCTTATGATTGGGGCGATACGGAGTCTTAATAATAGAAAAACTTCTATAGCATAGCCATTAGATACGTATCAATTAAACCAAATAGAGTTGACTAGATCCAGTATTTTTTTGTCAAAGAAGCATAAAATTGAAATAGCTATATAGCATCCATCCAAGCAATTGGATGGTTTTAAAAAATAAATAAATGTTAGTTTTTCGTTGCGATGAAGGTTCAATAACCAAGGTAAAAACAATTCCAAAATTGAAAGGAGTAATTATGATAAAATTTGACTTACATACACATAACCAAATGTGTGGACACGCCATTGGTACGATTGAAGATTATGTGAAAGCAGCGATTGATAAAGGGCTTAAAATGATTGGTATTTCTGATCATGCCCCGTATTTTCATAGTGAAGAGGACCAACCAAAACCAGGGATTACCATGGCTAAATCTCATTTTAATCGTTATGTAAATGAGGTGTTACGTTTAAAAGAGGAGTACGCAGATCAAATTGAAGTTTTATTAGGGATTGAAAGTGATTTTTTTCCACAACATAGCGGAGTGTATAAACAATTTTTAGATGAGCAACCGTTTGATTATTTGATTGGATCTGTGCATTTTGTTGATGAAATTAGTATCTTTAGAAAAGGACGATGGGAAGGACTATCAAATGAAGAGAAAGTAAAAACGAAAGAACGGTATTATCACCTTATTGAACAATCGGCAAGAAGCAATATGTTTGATATTCTTGGTCATATAGACGCAATGAAAGGATTTTATCCAGAGTTCTCTAATATACAAGTAGATGCGATTGATAAGACGTTACAAGTTATCGGAGAGTATGAAAAAGTAATTGAAATTAATACATCTGGTAAAACGAAGGATTGTGGAGGATGGTATCCTTCAGATGAAATTTTAGAAAGAGCTCTATATTTTGACGTTGGAGTGACATTTGGTTCAGATGCCCATGATCCTGATCGAGTCGGAGATGAATTTGAAGAAGTGCAGAGGCGCTTGAAAGAAATTGGATTTAAAGAGCTACATTATTTTAGAAATAGAGAGAAGTGCTCTGTTACTATTTAGCGGAAATAGGTAGTGTGATGGTACTTGCACTATCTATTTTCGTCTTTGGAACTTTGACATCAGTCTGATTCGAAACATGTTGAAGAATAAGTTTACCTATTTTACTAGTTTCTATCTTTGGATGAAAGGGTAACGGGTTAATGAAACCTAATTTCAGTACCTAATGTAATAAAGTTGTCATAATTGGCAAACGTAAAAAAAGAGGACTCCTGACGAATTTTATCGAAATAAAAAGGTGAAAATAGAAGTAAAATGCTGGAGGGAATATGTATGCCGTTACTTAGATTTGATGTTATTGAAGGTCGTAGTAAAGGTGAATTAAAAAAACTACTTGATGCTGCTCATGAAGCGATGCTGGAGGCATTTGAAGTACCAGAAAGAGATCGTTATCAAATTGTTCAACAACACCCAGATCATGAAATGATTATTGAAGATACTGGGCTTGGTTTCGAGCGAAGTAAGAACGTTGTTGTTATTAGTGTAACAAGCAAGCAAAGAACGGAAGAACAAAAACAAAAATTGTATAAGCTAATAGTAGAAAAGCTTGGCGAAAAGTGTGGAATCGAACCTAACGATATAATGATTAATATTGTAACTAATGGAGATGCCGATTGGAGCTTTGGTATGGGTGAGGCTCAATTCTTAACAGGGAAATTGTAATTGAATGTACATGGTAGTAAGCTGGAAGTTGGTTCCAGCTTATTTTTTTGAAGTTCCCTTCTTTAGTTTACTAGAAATAATAACCTTAAATAGGTACACTAAAAAGATACGAAAAAATGACCAGACAATATAAGAGGAGGTAAACAGTGCAAGCGTTAAAGGAAAGTTTGAAACGAATCGATCAAAAAGGGTATAAAGCATACAAGGACATCCAAGGAACATATCAGTTTACCAATTTTCAATTACATATCGATTATGTTCAAGGAGATCCATTTGCAAGTCCATCAAAAATCCGTATCGTCTTACCAAGTGCGAAAACAAAAATAAATTCAACATGGACAAAAACGAATAGTCGTAAAGTTCGATGTGAAGATCTTATTGCAAGAAAGATTCAAGTAGCTATTGGACAAGTCTATAAAAAAATTGAAGGTTCTGGAAAGAGCGGAATGTTGCTAATTGATGCACCTCATCAAAAAGTAATTGAACGTACAGCGGTTCAATTGGATGATACACAAATTACGATTTGTCTATCGGTTGGGTTGCCGGCAAAGGGGAGAAGAGTTTTAGCTAAAGAAGCAGAAAAGCTTTTTTTTCAAGTAATCCCGAATGTAGTTGATCAGTCAGTGTATAAGATCCAAGAAGATGAAGTAATAAAGGCGGTTAATCTAAGTGATCAGCAACAAACGGTCAGGAAGTATCTTAAGGATAATGGATATACCGCCTTTATTGGTAACGGAGCGATCTTGCCAAGAGAAAGTGGTGTAAGTGATAGACCGATGAAAAAAGGTGTTATTGCTTTTCAAAGTCCTAAAGAAATGGAGATCTCTATTCCCGTCCCACACCGCGAACTACCAATTGTTGGTATGGCAATTAAAAAAGGAATTACAGTTATTGTTGGCGGGGGTTATCACGGGAAATCAACTTTGTTACAGGCGATTGAACATGGGGTTTATGATCACATCGAAGGAGATGGAAGAGAGTATGTGATTACCGATGATGCGGCTGTGAAAGTTCGTGCTGAGGATGGACGTAGTATAGCAAAAGTGAATATTTCACCATTTATCGGGAAGCTTCCGCACGGAAATAATACGGAGCATTTTTCAACTGAAAATGCCAGTGGTAGCACATCTCAAGCGGCAAATATTATCGAGATGCTTGAAGCCGGGGCCAAAACGATCTTAATTGATGAAGATACAAGTGCGACGAATTTTATGATTCGTGATGCGCGTATGCAAGCATTAATTGCGAAAGATTCAGAACCGATCACTCCATTTGTTGATAAGGTGGGCTTATTAAGAGATGATTATAACGTTTCAGCAATTTTAGTAATGGGTGGATCAGGTGATTATTTTGATGTGGCAGACCGAGTAATCAAAATGGATCAATTTGTCCCTTTTGATGTAACGGAGGAAGCAAAGAAAATTGCCGAAACAATACAGGTGAAACGAAAAAATGAAGGTGGAGATGCCTTTGGGCCCATTCAAGAGAGAATCCCTATTGCAAAGAGCTTACATAGCAAAAAAGGGACTAAGCATAAAGTAGCCACACGTGGAAGAAATCACATTCAATACGGAACGACAGATATTTACTTGCATGCTGTAGAGCAACTCGTCGACGAAAGCCAAACGAGAATGATTTCAGAGAGTCTATTTTATTTAGAGAGAAACCATCTATTAACCAAAAAGATGATAGTGCACCAAATTCTTAATCTGATTGAAAAACAAATGATAGAAAAAGGACTTGGTTTTGTTTCAACGCATAAAGGGCACCCTGGTGAGCTTGCAAGGCCGCGTCGCTATGAGCTTGCGGCAGCACTTAACCGCTTGCGAACATTGGTGTGTGAATAATATCTACTTATGGCATTAAATGATGTTAATTACAGACGCGTCAGTTTCCGATGACATCGTCTATGATTTAGCAAAGACGTTCTGGGAAACGTTAGATGAGTTAGAAGAAACTCATTCGATCGTTACGCAAATGGATATTAATGAAACAACGACAGATACAGCAGGAGTTCCACTTCACGATGGGGCAAAGAAATATTATGAAGAACAAGAATTGCTTGACTAATATGAAAAAGAGGAACTTATGTTTGAGTAACGGTTCAGTTTTGGGAGGAAAAACGTGAATTTACAAGCTAAATAACCCATTTAGCATTCCTTTCAAAACCAAATTAACAGTAAAATCAGCATACAAAAACGCACCGATATGAACCTATCTGTGCGTTTACTCATATTCTCGTCCCTTACGCTCCTGTTAATTTAAGTGTAATAATTCACAAGTAATTAAGTTTACTTTAAAGAACTCCGCGGTTTGTGATTCTCAAGCATTTATTTTTCCTCTAACAATCTGAATACTAATAATTAGTATCCAGAACATGAAAAGTAGTCCAACTACTTCATTAAAATTATGCATATTTTGCTTTCCTTGCATTAGAAAGAACCATGAAAGCAAATACCCCAAAACTTGCATAATTCCTGTCAAATAACCTAGCATACTTAGTTTTTTTGTCTTTTCTAAAATATATAAACCCATTGAATGTAATATAAGCCAAGTAGATAACAATAAATTAGCAATTATGTAAATACTCACAGATAGTCCACCCTCAAGCATAGACCATTCATATAATAAAGTTGCGAATTGACGTGTGTAAATATCTTCACTTGAATTATATAAATTAAAAGCATATTCAACAGTTGTAGCTTGAATCATTAGCGATAAACCATACAAAGCAAAACCTAAAGACCCAGTAATTAAACTAATTGTGTTTGCTAAACTAAAATTTTTTATTTTTTTCAAACAGATAAATAGTCCAATAGGTAGAACGATTGACAACAACATTATTAGCGCCTTACTACCGTGGTCCATGCCTAAATATCCAGGGAATTCACTATAATAAGCGATTCCAGTTTCGGCTAATGTTTCACCCTCAGTATAGTCGACGGGATTAGAAATACTAAAGACTATATTTATAATCATCCAGACTATTATAATAGCAACATGCAATATACCTATCCAACCAATTACTTTCAATTAAAATTCACTCCCAATGTCACACGTATTATCTAGATTTTTAAGAAGCTATGGTAGAAACAAATTCTAATTCAACTCTTCTCCCTTTAGTTGAATAATCCTCTTTATCACTTTAACATAAAATCCCAAAATGAGTTTGAACTTGTCTTGGGGAAGGTTTCTTTCCTTTTTCCTCTAATTGTTGTGCGATACAGGCTGCAGCTACACCGGAAACTTGTGAAGCAGCCATCTATGTTCCGTCTTTCCAGCCATAGACTTTTCCAAATAATGCTTCAGCTTCTGGACCACTTCCTCCAAATTCCATGTACGTTGGGACAGTACTTAATACTAAAAATTTACTTCCACCAAGACGATCAGGATGTTTTTAATCGCTGTTACAGGTTCAGCTGCCTTATCATTGGCAACTTCAAATTCTGGTAACTCAAGTGATACCTCTTGGGAAGGCCCTTAGCTAACAAAATGTATACTCCGTGTATCTAAAATTCTGATTGGATGTTTTATCAAAATAGGAATTTGGGATTATGTATAAAAAAAGAAGAGATTGTTTGTTGTAAAGAAGCTTTCGACTCAAAATTAAGAGGGTACATATAAAAAACAAAGCCCGTTAGCTTTGTTTTAATAAAGAAGGCTGAAGTTACTGCCAAGGCTTCGCTGTAGTTATAAAATTAGCTAATTCTTTACTTCTTGTTCGATGCCCCTTGCGTTTTTCCGCTCTTTCTTTCCCTGTTTCATGTAATTTAATTTCTTCCTCAGTTTGAGGAATGACTTGTGGTACTTTTGTAGGTTTGCCGTTTTCATCAAGAGCTACAAAGGTTAAAAAGGCGGTTGCTGCAATTTTTCGATGACCTGTTAACAAATTTTCTGCGATAATTTTTCAAAAACTTCCATCGAACTCGTTCGTATAAGTAACAATGGAGATGAAATTAACGGAATCCTTAGGAGTAATAGGGGAGAGAAAATCAACTGAGTCCGTAGAAGCTGTTACACATTCCTTTCGAGAATGTCTTGTTGCTGAAATGGAGGCAATCATATCGACATCACTCATTAATTTACCACCAAATAACGTATTGTGATTATTTACATCATTCGGAAAGACTCTGCTTGTTCTCACAACTTTTGATTCACTTACAAATTTTGAATCCATCATAACTTTATCCATCCTTAAATTATTTGTTAATATCCATTCTTACCGAATAGTGTCTTGGGTAAGAATATATTCATTATAACAAAAAATTAGTATAATTCAGAAAAATAATATACATATTTAAATTCAGTAGCATTGCATAAATAAATTCTACTAATGTCAAATCACTGTTTTTTAGTCACCTGTACAAGTCTGAACATTCAGAATTTGTGTTGTTCAGGTCAAAGTGAAAAAAGGACAACAG
>NZ_JBWQTU010000033.1:0-19591 GCF_056619925.1 Halalkalibacter sp. HAAS-P013 | reverse complement strand
GTTCCCATGCCGAACACGGTCGTTAAGCTCTTTTGCGCCAATGGTAGTTGGGGGCTTCCCCCTGTGAGAGTAGGACGTTGCCAGGCAGATAAAAGACAATCCAATGGATTGTCTTTTTTTATGTGCATAAACAGAATGCAGAAGGCGCTGAAGAGCTTTTGGTCCGAAGGAGCAACATCTTCTTTGAATGAGCCGATGGATACTACATGAATAAACGGCCTTGAGCTACTTCATGTCCCCCTGTGAGACGAACCCTTTCTCTTCGTAATGCAACATGAATTACTTCGAAGAACAACTGCATGCCCAATCATCCCCGTAGAAGAGAAAGGGTGAGCCAGGACGTAGCCAGGCAGGGCACGCTCCGTATAGAAATAGGAGCGATGGATCTAAGTTGCATGTAAGTAGAGCGCCTGAAGGAGCAACATCTTCTTTGAATAAGCCGATGATTACAACATGAAAAGACATCTTGAAACTACTTCATGTCCCCCTGTGAGACGAGCTGTTTCTCTTCGTAAAAAAACGTGAGAAACGTCGAAAAAATAACACCATGCCTAATCGACCCCGTAGAAGAGAAATGGTGAGCCAGGACGTTGCCAGGCATCCCAAAAGCATTCCGTAATGGAATGCTTTTGGGATGCTGTATAAAGTGGGATGAGATCGCAAATATACGGAGCAAAGGAATCATTTATCTGTAGATCAATTGCTAAAGGAAAAAGGGATTTTCTGCGAGAATAAGATAAATCATCAGTTGGTTGCAGGTGCGTTAGATTTTGAAATATAATTAAGGCGTTGGTGTTTAATATTTTATGCCAAAAGGTGGTCCTACTAAAAAGTAGGACTTTTTATGTGGTACTTACTTTCAAAAGGGCCGTTAAGGGAGGCGAAGCGATGAATCGTAAAACTTATCATCTACCGTTGAAGATAAAAGTTTTAAGTGTAGTATTCCGGGTTAAGATTAGTCCCGTTGCTTCTACTTCTCTATTTATAAGTAAAAAGGTTGGATAAGGTTCCGTGATAGTATTGCTAAACGTCGTTTTGATGTGGCGTTTTTTATTGCTAAAGAAACAAGAGATCCGTCCCGGTGTTTCTCAAATACGACCTCTTGCGAATAAATTTTCGTAAGAGGTTTTTTCAGGAGCGAGGGAATGGGTACCTCGATTCACTCGGGAGATAGGAACGCCAATTGAATAATTTTAGTTAACAATGAAGAGGGTAGATCTTCTTTTTTAACTGTACTTCAAGATTGTCCATAATACCCCTCATATTAAATTTTATATAAAAAAGTTGCGAAGTTATACCAATAAGATCAAATATAGGAGTTTAAACATATGGTTAAGCGAAAAAAATCTAAGGAAGAAAGAAAACGCAATAGAGAAATTGTTGATTTATATCATAAGAAAATCACAGAAGATGCATTAGAGCCTTTATATAGTAATTTAAGGAATGGAAATCTGGTGACCTTCCATACTTTGAATTAACTGAACATATTCATCAATTTCACAAAAGAAATCAAGACATTTGGAGAATGTTTAATTACAATGGCTGGGATGATGATTTTTTAATATTTCAAGCAAAAAGAGACTTAAACATGTTAACGGAAGAGGAAAGAGAAAAATATCATCACTGGTTAATGGAATGGGACTAAATAAAGGAGAGTAGGAACAATGCCAAAACTTAAAATTACGGAACTCAAAAAATCATTAAAAGAGTTAGAACAAAAGGAACTTATTAAACTTATAGCGGACTTATACAAATTAAATACAGATGTTCAAGAATATCTTTCAACCAAATTTGGTGGGGATGAAATTGTTACAGAATTATATAAAAAAGCGAAAAATAAAATTGAACATGAGTTCTTCCCAGATCGTGGAACACCAAAAATGCGGTTAGCGGTAGCAAAGAAAGCAATTACTGATTTCAATAAAACCACTGGGGATACTGTGAAAGTAGTAGACTTGATGTTGTTTTATGTAGAAATAGGAACAGAATTCACAAACACTTATGGAGATATTGATACTAACTTTTATAATAGTATGGTTTCCATGTACAAAAAAGTGGCAGAAGAATGTGACAGGAATGAAGAACTTTATTCATTATTAAAAGATGGTCTTTATTCTTGTATGTTACTATCAGAAGGAATCGGTTGGGGCTATCATGAAGCCTTGTGTGAAATCTACTATTCGATAAGTTGGGTATTAGAGGAAGAGGAAGAATAAACACAGGGAGCTGTTATAAATGGGGAAAATGAGAAATGGGCATTATTGCATCAGGTGTGATCGGTATCGTGCTAATGAAAAGAGGATATTAAAATCTGTGTCATACACAAATAGTCAAATGCAAGGGTCAGTTCTTGTGCTTCTTTTTATTTTGCTAAACGAAGGAAGTACAAGACCCGTCCCGTTGCTTCACTTTTCTTCCCGAGGATTAGAGGTTAATACTGAAAATCAAATAAGTAACTAGATGTATGAATTTTCTAAGGTTAAGTAGGGAATGATTGGATTTAAAAAGGTTCAGATATAAATTTTAATGAGGTTTTTATTCAAATAATATGTTTGGCGGTTTGTATTGTAGGATTTGATAGGTAGAAGGATAGGTATATTTAAAGGGAAGCTGTCTCATCGACAGCTTCCCTTTTTCAAATTTTTATTCTTCGTCATAGGTTTAGGCCCCTGACTTTTTAGCTGGTCTACTTCTTGGCACGGCAATATACCGAAAAACTAGTGTTGACTCTTTCAGTCAAACCGTAACAGAATTAGTCTTTAAGAGTGCCTGTTAGTTGGGTTCCACTAGTGACAGGCACTCTTAAGTGATTATTATAAAGGATTTTTACTTATTATTCTTTCTAGTTTTTAACTGGATTAATAAATTCTCACCTCACTTAAAACTGGGAAAGAAGGTTACATCCGCAAGCAATGCTGTCTCTTAATATGAATCAAAGAACTCTTGAATTTCCTCCTCCTCATCAGTCACCGTAAGAGCAAGCATTAACAAAATACGAGCCTTATGTGGATTCAATGAATCAGCGGTGATGTAATCATCCTTATGCGAGACCGTCCCACTACCTACTCGTGATGCACGAACCACTTGCACGCCCTTCTCCATCGTTTTTATTGCAGCCTCCTGCATGACCGATGACATTGAACCATTTCCAGGACCAGCAAAAATAATACCTTCCGCCCCATTTTCAACCGCCGCATCAAACAAATACGATTCGTTATTTTGGTGACCGTAAATAATATCAACTTGCGGGAATTCCTCTAAGCTCGAAATGTCAAAAGGCGTTTCTGTCGTATGCGCTTGAGTTATTTCGGTATAATAATGTGGCATACCACCAACGATACGACCAAGGTACCCTTCTTCATTCGCAACAAATGTATCAACCGCTGTTGTATCTGTCTTTGTTACATGCCTAGCTGAGGCAATTCGATCATTAAATGAGACAAGTGTCCCGTGTCCAACTGATTCCTCATGACCTGCAATCAAGACTGCGTTATACAAATTCAACGGGCCATCAGCACTCATCGCGGTTGCTGGCCTCATCGCTCCAACTAATACAACAGGTTTATCGCTTTTTACGACTAAATTTAAAAAATATGCCGTTTCCTCCATTGTATCAGTACCGTGCGTTACAACGATACCATCGACATCATTAGTCGCTAATAATTCATTAATTCGTTTTCCTAATGTTAAAAGGTGCTCATTCGTAATATCCGGGCTTCCTATATTCACAATTTGCTCGCCGTTAATATTGGCAATCTCCGTCATTTCAGGCACCGCTTCGATCAACGCCTCAATCGCTATATCGCCTGCCTTGTAATCAGTTGTATTCGTACCGACGCTCCCTGATCCTGCGATCGTGCCACCAGTTGCTAAAATCGTAATGTTGGGTAGATCTTCATTAACATCCTGCTGTTCGGTTTCATTTCCTTTCTCTGCTACGACCGTTTCTTCTTTTTCAACCGGATCAGCCTCAATTTGCTCTACAGTCTCCTGAGAGCATGCCACCATTAATGTGATAAATGCTGTAAAAATTAACTTTTTCATGCTGTGCATTCCTCCTTCATTTTCTACCACTACTAATTCTTCTGGTATGTATTGGAAAAGTAGTATGAGAGAAATATATCAGGAACGTTCCATCATTTGGAAATTATTGTTAGGATTTATTACATGGAAATTATATTAGTTACGCTTTCAAGTGGAAATAGATTATGATTTAAGAGGGGGATTATTTATTAGAAAACGCTTAATTTAGATATAAATGCTACTATTCTTTTCTCAAGGTCCAAAGGAAGTTAATGTTTCCTAATAAAGGGGAAGCGGGAATGTAGGATTTTGTAAATCACGCCAAAAGTGTATTTGCTCATTGATGAATAAAGATAAAATTGATATGTAACCATGTAATAGAATATAACAAAAAATATAAATTGAAATGATAAAATTTTCTAAATATTCTATTGCGTTTTTCTAAATGTTGGTATAACATAACACTAAAGTTTGTACGTACATACGAACAAACGAACATACAAACATACAAACATACAAACATATAAAACTACATAACCAAAAAGGAGGAGGAAACGCTTTGAGGGAAAGGTTAAAATCTGGTCCAGCACCTGAAGTGATTCAATATATTTTTGAACCAGCTATAGCAAAAGACCTTATTCGTTCTTTTGAAAATATTTTGCTTGTTAGTAAAGCACACTTACTAATGCTCATTGAGCAGCAAATTGTTCAAGAAGAAGATGGTTTAAAGATTTTGGAGGTCATGGAAGATATGCAAGAGAAAGGCCCAGCAATTCTTACTGTTGATACAGGGTTGGAGGATTCATATTTTAATATCGAGAGCTACATTATTGAGAAGGTTGGAGTAGAAGTAGGGGGGCAAATTCATACAGGAAGAAGTCGGAATGACCTTTATTCTACAGTTACCCGAATGAATACTAGAAATAAGCTAATTGAAATCTGTAAATTGATTCTAAATTTAAGACAAGAATTACTAAATGTAGCCTCAAATCATGTTGAAACAGTGATGACCGGTTACACCCATATGCAGCCAGCTGAACCTATCACATTTGCTCATTATTTGTCTGCAATTCTAAATGCTCTAGATCGAGACTTTATCCGCTTAAATAATTCTTTTCATTCGATTAATCAATCTCCACTAGGATCGGGAGCTTTTGCATCAACGTCTTTCCAAATTGACAGGGAGCGTACTGCGTATCTATTAGGATTTGAGAGTATTTTAGAGAATTCCATAGATGGTGTAGCGTCAAGGGATTATGTAATAGAGATTATATCTTCATTAAATATTCTGATGACGAATATTAGTCGCTTTAGTCAAGATTTGTATACGTGGGTAACAGATGAATTTTCAAGTATAGAAATCGATGACTCCGTAGCTGCCGTTAGTAGCATTATGCCGCAGAAAAAGAATCCTATTACGTTGGAGCATATCAAATCAAAGGCAGCTCATGTACAAGGAGCATTAATTTCAGTATCAAGTGTATTAAAGAACATTCCGTTTTCACATTCAAGGGATGCGAATACAGAAAGCATAAGGTTCTTCTGGGATGCACTCGATGAGGTTGAAGCCGGATTAAGTCTACTATCAGTTACAATAAAAAATGTAACATTGAACAAAGACCTTTTATATGAAAGAGCGAAAAATAATTTTAGCTCAGTTACAGAACTAGCGAACACTTTAGTAAGAGAAGAAGGACTATCTTTTCGAACTGCTCATTCAATCGTAGCGCAGTTTGTAAATGAAAAGCTAAAGTATAAAGGCTCTAAAAATGTAGAAGCAGATCAAGATATTTTAAGAAACATTTTCTTATCTGTTGTGGGAAGGAATATCTTGCTTTCTGCAGAAAAAATACAATTTGCTCTAGACCCAATACGTAATGTCGAAGCAAAAATGACACTCGGTGGACCAGCACCTATTGAGGTGAAGAGACAACTAAAAGTGATAGAAAACAATATAGAGCTTCACGAGTCCCAATTAGAAAATCAAATAGGAGGATACAAAAAAGCTCAAAAAGTGTTAGACTCTGAAATAGAGAAGAAATTCAGAATCTAAACTATATTAGGAGCTAAAAAAATGAGTGAGATTAACGAAAATAATGGTCTTCCTTTATATTACCAATTAAAAGAATTGATTAGAGAAAAAATAAATGATGGAGTTTGGAAAGTGGGTGAGCGAATACCGAACGAACTAGAATTGGCCGAGAACTATAACCTCAGTAGAGCGACTGTAAGGCAAGCAATCTTATCTTTAGTTCGTGAAGGGCTGTTAACTCGAAAACAAGGGCGAGGTACTTTTGTAGCCGAAGCCAAACTGGAAGGAGATTTTATTAATTTTTATTATCCTGATCATTTAGGAAATAAACACATTTTATTAAGTATAGAAGAGAAGGAATGTCCTCAATCTGTTAGAAATCATCTTAACCTTGATATAGGTGATAAGGTCTATGAGTTACTAAGAATAAGGTTATTTGGTGATGAACCTGCAGCAGTGGAAAAGTCTTTTATTGTATCTCGATTAGTTCCCGATTTCCTTTCTCAAAATTTCGAAGAGAGATTGTATGATTTATTAAATAAAGTCTACAACATCCAAATCGTAAAAGCAGAAAATTATATAGATCCCATTATTCTAGATGAATATGAGGCTGAATTATTAAATGTGAAACCAGTGACTCCTGCTTTAAAATTAACTAGAATTGGAAAGATGCAAAACGATGAAGTGGTGGTCTTGACTACGAGTGTCATTAGAGGTGACAAATGTAGAATGGTACTTAAGTCAAATAACAACTAATGTTGTTATAAATACAAAAATGGAGGGGTTACATTATGGTTAAGAAAAGCTATTTCGTTCTATTTGTTACTCTATTGTCTATTTTTATTTTAGGGGCTTGTAGTTCTGGTACTACAAGCGAGTCACAAGAAGAGAATTCAGAATCATCTGAACAGTCGGTCGGGGCTGAGTCAACTAGTAATCAAGAAAATCATAGATTGCTTTTAGGTACTTCGAGTCAAGGGGCTTCTTACTATGTTTGGGGAGCTGGCTGGGCAAATATTATGAATCAAAATATTTCAGGTCTAGACATCTCTGTTGAAGTGACGGGTGGGCCGACTACAAACATCCAATTAATTGAGGAAGAAGAAATGGAACTTGGTTTTGTTACAACTTGGTTAGGTGGAGAAGGCTTTACTGGTACTGGATGGGCAGATAAAAAGTATGAAAATATGAGAACTTTGTTTCCAATGTACCCTAGTGTATTATATGCATTTGGTTTAGAAGGCAGTGGAATGGACGATATTTACGCGTTCGAGGGTGAGCATATTAGTCTAGGTGCACCGGGAACAACTAGTGATGCTGCAGGAAGAGAAGTGATGGATTTATTAGGGATTGAGCCGAGTAATATTAGTAGTCTTCCAACAAATACAGCAATTGATAACCTAAAAGATGGCATTGTAGGAGGATCTTTTGCGGTATCAGGCGTTCCAGCGCCATTCTTACTAGATCTTGAGACAACACATGATATTAAGCATATTGAATTTGGTGAAGAAGACATTGAGAAGATATTAGAAGCAAACCCGTACTGGTCAAAACTTGAAGTTTCTGCTGATACGTATAAAGACATGGAAGAGGACATGACTCTTATAGCATTCTGGAATGTGGCAGTAGGTTCTGTAGATTTACCTGATGACTTAGTATATGAAATAGTCAAAACAACGTTTGAGAAGCATGATGACTTAGTTGAAGTAGATCCGTCTGCTCGAGATGCATTGGCTGAAAATATTGTCTATAGTAGTATTCCTCTTCATCCAGGTGCATTAAAATATTATGAAGAAATAGGAATTGAGATCCCTTCAGACCTTCAATAAAGTTACTACAGTGGGAGGGTAAAACATGAGTAAGACAAATGATCATGATAATCTTGAGCTTCAAACCAGTGCTACTGAAGCAAATAATCCTAATGAACAGGAGAGCGCCACTAGAAATCTAGGGCGCTTCTCTAGAAAACTAGTTATTACACTAGCTGTCTTTATGTCCCTGTTTCATATTTATACGTTAGGATTTAGCCCTCTCTCTCCTTGGGGGTTTTATACGATTCACCTTGCCCTCGCATCGGTACTAATCGTATTTTTGTACCCGGTTAAAAAGAAGAACAAAAGTAATAAAATTTCAATTATCGATATTGTCTTAGCTGCGTTAATAACGTTAGCTACTGGATATATCATCATTCATATGGAAGAATTAATGTATCGAGTTGGAATCACGCCAACTAATTTAGATATTATTGTAGGAATTATTATCATCATTACAGTTCTAGAGATTACGAGAAGAACTTGTGGGATATTGCTGCCTTTAATCGCATTAACATTTATCCTATATGCACGGTTTGGGGACTGGATTCCTGGTGTATTAGGGCATCGTGGGTATAGTTGGGAAAGAATTATTAGTTATTTAAAAGGGATGGACGCTATTTTTAGCGTACCGTTAGCAGCATCTGCAAATTTTGTTTTCCTATTTATTGTATTTAGTGCATTTATACAAGTTTCTGGTGCTGGGAGATTCTTTATCGACTTTGCTACGAGTCTAACAGGTAAATCTAGAGGAGGCCCTGCAAAAACATCGGTTGTAGCGAGTGCTCTATTTGGAACGGTTACAGGTAACTCAGTAGCAAATGTTGTATCATCAGGTGCATTTACCATTCCACTTATGAAGAAAATTGGCTACTCACCTCGTTTTTCGGGAGCTGTTGAATCCGTTGCTTCTACAGGTGGACAAATAATGCCGCCGATTATGGGTTCGGCTGCTTTTATCATGGCCATGTTAGTTGGGGTTCCATATTTAGACATTATGACTGCAGCAATTATTCCTGCAGCACTATTTTTTATCTCTATTTTAATTATGATTGATTTAGAAGCGGCAAAAAAAGGCCTTAAGGGGTTACCGAAAGAAAAGTTACCTAGAATGCGTGAAGTATTAAAAAGCTCACATTTGATTATTCCACTTTTTGTTCTAATTTTTGTTCTTGTCGTATTAAAGGCGAGCCCAATAAGAGCAGCTCTTTGGGCCATTGCATCTACCCTTATTATCACCGTATTAAAGAAAGAATCTAGGATGGGTCCTAAAAAGATCATTGAAGCCCTATCTTCGGGTGCTCAGAATGCATTAGGGATGATTGCGGCCTGTGCTACAGCTGGGATTATTATCGGGGTACTAAACTTAACAGGAAGTGGACTTAAATTTGCAAGTCTTGTTATTTCATTAGCAGGTAACTTTTTACCTCTAGCCTTGGTACTTACTATGTGTGCAAGTATTATTCTAGGTATGGGTTTACCAACGACCGCTGCTTATTTAATAACAGCGGCAGTAGTGGCACCTGCCCTTGTACAACTAGGTGTACCAAATTTATCTGCTCACATGTTTGTCTTTTATTTTGCATGTATGTCTGCTATCACACCACCGATTGCACTTGCAGCATACGCTGGTGCTGGTATAGCGAAAGCCAAACCAATGCAGGTTGCCTTTACCGCTGTTAAGCTAGGGATCGTCGCCTTTATTGTCCCATACATGTTCATATATGGTCCATCTTTGTTATGGCAGGGGTCATTAGCAACGATCTTAACATCAGCTCTAACAAGTATCATAGGTACTTTTGCACTCGGATGTGCTCTACAAGGTTGGTTCTGGGGGCAGAAAGCTAATCTGCTAGCAAGGGGCATATTACTTGCATCAGCGATTATATTAATCAAGCCAGGTTTGATTACTGACTCGATTGGATTATCGTTAATAGTGCTTAGTTTTATCTTGAGGTTTACTATTTTTAAGGATAACGATTCTTCAAAGGTAGAGAGTGTTGGTGCCTAATTGAACTGCACCCTGTCAAGTAGACTATGGAAATAATAAAAAGGATTTAAGCGGCTTTAGCTCTATATTCCATGGGGCTAAGGCCGTTTTATCGTTTTGGTATATTTCTCCTTTAGAGTGGGAAGAAAGAGGGAGTTTATATTTAGTTGATTTTAAAAATGGTGACCAGGATGTATTATTCAAAAAGTTAATAAGGACTCATTTTTTATGAAAACCACATCATACTACTTTTGCTTAGGATGTATTGATTACATGAAAGATATTTAATAGAATTATGTGAGTCGCAATGGGTCATAGTACATACGTAATATTTGCCGTTTTTATTAGCTGAACTGTTTTTATATAGTCGCAATTATAAAAAGATTGATAGAAAGTAGCCTATATCGGATCTATTATAAAGTACAAATGTGAAGCCTACTCTGAACATGACATCAAATTCAGAGTAGGTTTTTTTCGTCGTGTTTTAATACTTTTTTAATAACTTTATAACTGAATTTTAGACAATAGGTGACATAATATCAGTAGGAAATGCAGGGAGGTTAAAGATATGGAAATGCAAAAGCAACTAATAACCAACAACAACCGATTTTACAAATAAAAAATCTGAAAAAACGATTGGGAAAACTACGCTTATTCATGGAATATCACTGAATTTATATCCTGGTGAGGTGTTTGGATTTCTAGGACCAAATGGTGCAGGAAAAACGACGACTATTCGCATGATCGTTGGTCTAATGAGTATCACCGATGGGGAAGTTATCATCAATGGTCATAGTGTTGAAAAGAACTTTGAGAAAGCAATTAGCAACATCGGTGGAATTATAGAAAATCCTGAAATGTATAAGTTTATGTCGGGTTACGATAACTTGATACATTATTCCCGAATGGTGCCAAATATCCGAAAAGAAAGAATTGATGAAATCGTAAAATTAGTAGGTCTACACGAACGAATTCACGAAAAGGTGAAGACATACTCTCTTGGTATGCGTCAGCGCTTGGGCTTAGCTCAAGCACTGCTTCATTCTCCGAAACTCTTAATTTTGAATGAACCGACGAATGGACTTGACCCTGCTGGGATCAGAGAAATTCGGACGTATATTCGCAGAATTGCAGCTGAGGAAAATATGACCGTGTTTGTTTCAAGTCATTTACTATCCGAAATGGAGCTGATGTGCGACAGAATTGGCATTATTCATCACGGCAAGCTCATAAGTGTGGAGACGGTGAAAAATATAGTCGAAGATAATCAACAGATATCTGTTCAATTTAAGATTACACCTTTGGAAAGCAATAGAGTTTTTTAAAGCCGAACATCCGAATGCATCAGCAACAATAAGTGGGGGAATATTTGGTGATTGATACAAAGGAAGAAACGATCACGGAATACATAAAGCTTTTTGTTAATAATGGCTTTAGAATTACAGGGATCAACGGGGAACAGAAGACATTGGAAGATAAATTTCTTGAAATAACAGGAGGGGAGCAACATGTTTAACATTTTTCAGTTAATACAAAATGAAAACATGAAAATATATAAACGGTTAGGAACATGGATCATGGTTGGAGCCATCATTGGTATCTTTCTTATCGGAGGGGGCGTTACAAAGTATTTGCTTATCTGGTTAACCTTATAATACGAAGGGGGCGTTTCTGAAATAAAGAACGCTTTTTCTATGTCAGTAATAAGGAAATTAATGTTAAATTAAAGGAGCAGGGTTAACAAATTCTTCTTTTGATAAAACATAGTTCAATGTACTAACAATTAATAATAACGCAGCTCACGAGCAGAAAAGTTCTATTAAAATATTTATCTACTTCTTATAAAAAGTAAACTGGGAGGAGTTATGTATAAACACGTAATTTTTATTTTATTAGTTAGTTCCATTTTTGGTTGGATTAGTTTTGATATTCATGTAATGAAGAGTGAACCTACTTTAATTGGTGCAATTTCTTCAATATTGTTTGTTATTATTATGTTCTTTTACAGTGCATATATGGGAAAGCAAAAATGCGTTAATTTTCTTTTATTCATCACTAAATATTGGAGTATAGGCTTATTTATATTTTTAACTGGTTACTTTCTGTTTTTGGCACCTGTTTTCTATCCAGCTAATTTCCTATTCACCATACCAATATACGGAGCTATTAGATATTTCTTTAATGTACTCCCATCCGTAAGTGTAGGTGTTTTTAGTATATTTTTTCTTTACTTCACATGTTTAGTTGGGTATGTTGTTGGGCGTTTTGGAAAAAAGATACTAAACTAATGGGCGATAGCTAGCTGAATAGAGGTTCTGCCTTTCTGTTATTGAACGAAGTAGTTTACTTCAATACTATGGAGGAGAGTGGTTCTAAAATGAAAAAAGTAATGTTATTTTTCATATTTGTTCTATTATTAGCTAGATGTAGTTCGGAATTGACTTTCACTGAAATTGAAATTGCAATATGAATAATGATGTTCGTACTTTTTTGAAAGTGTAGAGGATATAAATGGTGCACATCTTTATTTCGATGAGGAAAGGGGCATCCGTTGGTTGACAGGATATAGCCAGGAAGAGTTAGAAGCGCAACTGGAAAAATAGACAGACTTTGTTGCGGAAGCTTAAAAATTACTTGAAAATTAAAAATCATTAACATATACTTAGTTTAGTCGATGTATAAAGTACGGAGGATAACTTGATTCTCACCATTTAGCAAACACAGAGAGTCTTGTCATGATTAATTAAAATTTGGAGGGTTGAAAATGAAAAAGGTAGTAATAACAGGTGGAAGTGGTTTACTTGGTTCAGCAGTAATAAAAGAATTTTTAGAACATGGTTATGAAGTCATTAATGCAGATATTAAGTATCCAAAAGAAGCACTTTGCAGGACAGTCATTACAGACTTAACGAATCTAGGTGAAGTATATGGGGTATTAGCAGGTGCTGATGCAGTTGTCCATCTTGCAGCTATTCCGGTAGCGTATTCACATCCTAACGAAGTAACCTTTCAAAATAATGTCATGTCCACTTATAACATATTAGAAGCTGCAGGGAGTTTAGGAATTAAGAAAGCGGTAACATCTTCAAGTGAGTCCTCATATGGTATATGTTTTTCAAAGCAAAATTTAAAACCTCAATATGTGCCAATAGATGAGGATCACCCGCAATTACCAGAAGAAAGCTATGGTTTATCTAAGATTGTAAATGAGAACACCGCTGATATGATCCACCGCAGAACGGGGATGCAGGTAGTATCCTTCAGGTTGGGAAATGTCATATCTCCTGAAATGTATAAGAATTTTCCTGGGTTCATCCATGATCCCAAACAGCGAAAACCCATTTTATGGAGTTATATTGATACACGAGATGCTGCGACTGCTTATCGCTTAGCCGTTGAAGCAGACGGACTTGGGTCTGTTGCCCTTAATATTGGGGCGGATGAAACAAGTATGGATATTGAGAGTAAACAACTAATGGAAATATGTTTTCCTGATGTAAAAGACTTTAGAAAAGATTTAACAGGTTTTGACCCTCTATTAAATAATGAAATGGCTAAGAAACTCTTAAATTGGAAGCCTATTCATAAATGGAGAAATTATGTGAATCTATAATTCTATGTTTAAAATTTTTATATAGGGAGAGATAAACAAAATGGGTAGCATACAAAATACAACCACATTACATAACGGTGTAAAGATGCCATGGTTGGGCTTTGGTGTTTTTAAGGTTAAAGACGGGGAGGAAGTTGTGAATTCAGTAAAGACGGCTCTAGAAATTGGATACAGAAGCATTGATACTGCAGCCATTTATGGAAATGAAGCAGGAGTCGGTAAAGCAATTGCTGAATCAAATGTCCCTAGAGAAGAATTATTTATCACCACAAAAGTTTGGAACGCAAGTCATGGCTATGAAGCTACTCTTGCAGCTTTTGATGAGAGTATGGAGAAGCTAGGTTTAGACTATTTAGACCTTTATTTAATTCACTGGCCCCTTCCTTCTCAAGGCAAATATGTAGAAACATGGAAAGCGCTCGAGAAACTGTATAAGGATGGACGTGTTCGTGCCATTGGTGTAAGTAATTTTAAAAATCATCACCTTGAACAGATCATCGCAAATTGTGAAATCAAACCGATGGTCAATCAGGTAGAATATCATCCGCGATTTAATCAACGAGAATTGCATGGTTTTTGTAAAAAGCACGGCATCCAGCTTGAAGCATGGTCTCCATTAATGCAAGGTGAACTTCTTAATGAGCCAACTTTGATTGAGATTGCAAATAAATACAATAAATCAACTGCCCAAGTCATTATTCGCTGGGATATAGAAACGGGAGTAGTAACGATTCCAAAGTCGGTAAAGCCTCACCGAATTGCTGAAAATGCAGATGTTTTTGATTTTGAACTATCACAAGAGGACATGGACAAAATTAATGCCCTGAATCAGGATCAACGTATGTTTGCGGATCCAGATGATTTTGATAGAGTTTAGGTTTTGTATCTTAGCATGTAGAGAATAATAAAGTGGGATGACCTTGGTTATCCCTTTTTGTGTGCTAATAGAATTGTTACAGTGATTTAAAGTAATAAATAAAGTCCCCTTCCCGGATACTCCGGGAAGGGGACTTGAGGCAAAAGTGAAGGAGATAAAACAAGCTTGTCACTGTCGAGAGTATGAGGTGACTTAATTGTTACAACCTTCGAAGGAGCCAATATGAAGCTTTAATTGTTTCGAAGGAAATAAACCCTAAGACGAAAAAACAACAGATTTATTTATTGCACAGTTCAACCATACTATGCAGTAAAAATATATTTTCATTAATAAATACGAAGCTTTGACAACCTTGGGATTTCATGAATTTTAAGTGAAGGAAACACTCTAATTCATATTTTAGATATGACAGAAAGGGATGCTTTAGTGGAAGGGCGGGGATAGTTTCTGTACCTCATCTCCTTTTTCAACAAAAGATTTAATCCAATACGAAAGTAGTATAAGAGTAATATCAGTAGGCGATACCTACACGCGATTTTATATAATCGCTTGCTTTTATCTGATAATAAGTAAACTCTGCTGTATCGGGTACGGATATTTTAGCTCCACCATCCGGCAAAAAATTTCGATCTATTCGATATTTTCCTACCCTTTCTCCATCCGGCAAGTACGTAGGACAAACAATCGTCCATTCGAGGGTTGATTGTTTGAGCATATCGTAAACTTTGTGATGTTCTTTAGCTGCACGGGTTGACTTCTGCTTTGATTCACTTGATTGATAACGCAGAGAATTTGGCGTAGTTTTACTTTGCAGAATACCCGCAGTTCCTATAGTTATTATTCGCTTTATACCTTCGTTTTCCATTGCTTCGATAATAAGTGGCATACTCTCAGATAAAGTAGTTGTGCCATCAGTATTTAGTGCACTAATAACTACATCAATCCCATGCATTGCACGTACTATATCATCTTTATTTAAAACATTACCTTGAATAATGGTTAGATTTTCATTATTTATTTGAATCTTCTCTGGAGTTCGAACTAATACAGTAACATGATGTCTGTCATAAAGGGCATAAGTAACTATTTGACTTCCAACTCTTCCAGTTGCACCTAAAAGTAAAATATTCATAAGAGTGAGCCTCCTTTTGCAAGTACACATATTTTACTATAAAAGCTATATTATTGTCTTATTCAACGATGTTTACGTCGAATAAGACAGGGGAAAAAAACAGAGTCATTGTTGCGCAGTAGATACATACTGCGCAGCAAAGGTCTTCATCTTTAGCTGCCTTTGTGAAAGAAGATTTCTGATTTAATAAAAACACCTCTAATTAAAGTAAGTAGTTCCGATACCGTGGGGAAAATATAAAAAAACAGGTGAAATAACATACTAAAACACACTGCGATTAGCATTATAGCTAACAGTGCAATTAGCGAACAAAAAACGCTTGGAATCATGCGTTTTCTTTATAAATGGGTAGTTTTGCTTAATACTAGGAGGTGCGGGTTCCTGTTCCTAAGTAAACATCTGATTATTGTAAAAATACAGGTTAACAATCGTCTTCCAAATTCTAATGTTTTTAAAAGCAATAGGTTATTAAATTGTCTACTTTCATAGTAATAAACAATGATTATCTTAGAAAATTAGTCAGGAGGTAAGGGAAAGGGTAGTGGTTCTTGAGGGAGAGGTAGGGCTTAAGGTACATAGTTTTGTTGAGATGTAAACTAATAATCAAAGTATAATATGTTAAAAATGAATACTGAATTTGTTAGGAGGGATTATGTTGACAGTAGAAAAAAGTTTAAGGATTTGCGAAAAGGGTCATAAGTATTACAAAAGTAGTGAGTGTCCAAATTGCCCTACTTGTGATAAAGAGAATATTCCTTATAGTGGCTTCCTATCGAAACTAAGTTCACCTGCCAGAAATGCCTTACTTCACGAAGGGATTGATACTTTGCAAAAACTCTCAAAGTACACCGAGAAAGAAATTCTAAAAATCCATGGTATTGGACGGGCTTCCTTACCTACTTTGAGAACTTCATTAGAAGAAGAAGGGCTATCATTTAAAGAATAGATAATCTATAATATGTGGCGTACTATACTTAACTAAACGGGTTAGAGCTTCTATAACAGGGAATTGTATAATTTTTATTTTGGGAGGGAATAAAATGGAAGTTTTTTCTGAATTTTTAGCGGGGATTGATGACCCATTCCACCGAGAAAGAACGGAAGAAGTGTTTACTTGGATAAAAAAGAAATATCCAAATTTAAATACAGAAATTAAATGGAAACAACCGATGTTTACGGATCATGGTACATTTATAATTGGCTTTAGTGTATCTAAAAAGCATTTAGCTGTCGCCCCTGAAAGTGTGACGATCACTCATGTAGAGGATGATATTGTGAAGTCTGGATATGACTACACAAAGGAGATTATACGTATCCCTTGGAATGGTCCTGTTGATTACCCACTACTTGAGAAAATGATTGAGTTTAATATAAGGGACAAGGCAAACTGTTCTACTTTTTGGAGGAAATAGAAAAACAAGATAGCTATTATAAGGCATGTGAGGGCTACACCTTTCATAAAACGAAGGTAAATACTTTATTGCACCTAAGTCAATAGTAGATTCCTTTTCTAGTTATTTACAAAATAATAGTATTTCAAAACGGCCAATCCGATATGTTTTGCGATATTTCGTTCGTTTATCGATTCAACAAAAAACACCGACTTTTATATAAATCGGTGTTTCTTCTTTTAAATTATTTCCGCAAAATCTTCTCTAGTGCTTTTCCTTTTGCTAACTCATCGATTAGCTTATCCAAATAGCGAATTTCCTGCATAGTTGGTTCTTCGATGTCTTCCACTCGGACACCGCAGACCACACCTTTGATCAAGACCCTCGAAGGATTCAGTTGGGGAGCTTCCGCAAAGAAGGTCTCAAAGTCTGTCTGCTTTTCCAGTTGTGCTTGTAACTCTTCTTGACTATATCCTGTCAACCAACGGATGATTTCATCGACTTCTGACTTCGTACGTCCTTTTCTCTCCGCCTTCGTAACATAATGGGGATAGACACTTGTGAAACTCATTGTATAGATCTTATGTTTAGTTATGATACATCATCCCTTATATGGTTTTCTTTATTATAGTACGAAAAATATTCGGCTTCAAACAAAGTAATCGTCATTTAACTTTCATTTGCAAGCATGTGTGCAGCTGCCTCATGCATGTCTTTCAAACCTGAAACTTGAGCGTACTCGGCAACAGTGATGCCACTCGTTGTCAGAAGTTCAACAATATGCTCAGCCATTCTTGACCAAGTTTTACCTCCGGCATCATCATAAGCATCGATTAACTTATTCAGTCCATCTTTACCAAAGAGTAGATAATGCGACATGAAATCTACAGACACATCAGCTATCCCTACTTCTGTCCAATCAATTAAACCAGTTACATGATTGTTCTTATCAATAAGGATATGACCCGGATGTAGGTCTCCATGTTTTACCCCGATATGAGACGGCCAAAGAGAGTCTTCAGCTAACCATGCTTGCCAGCGGTCCCATAAATTTTGATTGACATCATATTTTTCTTTCACACGTTCCATTCGCAGTTTCATGGAGGCTCTTAACTCACTCGCACTAAGAATTTCAACACCAATATTTTTGAATTTTTGCTGAGGTAATGAGTGTAAATCTGCTAGGGCTTTTCCTAATGAGTGATAATATTCAGTTGGTACATTGTTTTCATCCAGACTCCATACATAGCCTTGCTGTTCAACGTCAATAGTAGCGGCAGGAACTCCACTTAGTTGCTTATAGGCAATTAATTCGTCGGAGAAGATAGATCAATTGGGAACCTGGAAGCTTGCATAAATATTAATGATATCTAACGCTTTTTTCTCTTGTACCGCATGTCTCATCGATTCAGGTCTACGTGGGATCCTGAGTATCCAATTATCGCCGTTTTGATCTTTGGCATAGGCTACTTGAAAGTCAACACCAGACTCATTGATTTTAATTGTGTCTTCTAAAATGTCTAATCCTTTATTATTTGCTAATTGTTTAACTTTAAGTGTATTCATGTTCATTTCCTCCGAATGTTCATTTTATTGTTGTCATCTTTTCCAGACCCAGTGGCACCATTAATGGCAATTGTTTTCCCCAGTGGAATTGAAAATTGACACTGTCGAAATATGATTTGTCCTCTATTTTGATGCTTAATCGGTCTGCCATAATGGCGATTTTATTGTGTAATTGAAGCAGTTTCGGTTGATGAAAACGTATCGGGTTTTCTTATATGGAAAAAAGTTTGAGAGACGCTAGCCAGACTCATTTTGGAGATAACATCACACTCTATTAGTACTAATTACTATTCGCTTTAATTAACTTTCACTTGCAAGGATATATGTAGCTGCTTTATGAATGTCTTTCATCCCTTGGGTTTGTGCGTGCTTAAAGTAATGCTTGGATAACAACGGTTAGCAATACCAAACTAAAAAATAGTATAATTTATACAAAAGATACTTGCCTCTACAATAAATTGTTTAAAGGAATGATAAACATTGAATACCAACAATTTCCCATACGTTATTCATCATTTATTTACATTTATTCACCAAAATATTGATAACAAAATTACATTAGATGATTTATCAGAGATGGCAACCTATTCACCTTTCCACTTCCAAAAAAAATTCAAACGTTTTATGGGAGAAACGCCAAATGATTATATGATGAGATTTCGGGTAGAACTTGCTGCCCACTATTTATGGTATTACAGCTCCCTTTCGATAACAGATATTGCGTATCGTTGTGGTTTTTCTTCTCCGTCACACTTGTCGAGAGCAATATCACAATATTTTCATTCCACACCAAGGGAATTAAGAAAAATGGGAATTGATTATTATTTAAAAGAACATAAAGATAGCAAGAAAATGAAAGTTTCATCCGCTACGGCAGCATATAATAGTGATAAAGTTCCTTCCGGAGTAAACAAAGATCATGTTCAGCTAGAGACATTGGGTCCATTTAGATTAAATGTTTCCTTAGAAGTAAAGGGGTATGAACCTATTGTATTACAAGAAACTTGGAATGAACTGGCTATTTCATTAGGTGAAGGAATGGATAGTCAACACTAAACTAGACAACTTTTTTAAGGTGTCCAAGTTTGTATTCAATCGGGCTCAAATAGCCCAGTGTTCCATGGATTCGTTTGTAATTAAACCAGTGAATATACCT
>NZ_JBWQTU010000032.1:0-20686 GCF_056619925.1 Halalkalibacter sp. HAAS-P013 | reverse complement strand
TACTCACCCGTCCGCCGCTAACATCATAAGAGCAAGCTCTTATGATGTCCGCTCGACTTGCATGTATTAGGCACGCCGCCAGCGTTCGTCCTGAGCCAGGATCAAACTCTCCATAAAAACGGTAAGCTGATTAGCTCAATTTGCATCACGCTAGCAATGCAATAAATTAAGGATGAAATTTTCCCTATCGGGTAAATTTCTTTGACGAGATATCATGTATCTCTATTTCGCTTGGCTTTTGTTCAGTTTTCAAAGAACTAACGTGTCGTTTTCAGCGACTTGATTATCATAACAAAAACAAAATGTAATGTCAAATTGTTTTTTTTGTTAATTTTTCAATTCGTTTTGGCGACAAGAAATAATATACCATACGATATAAACTAATGCAACTATTAAAACCAAAAAAAATTGAACTGCTTTTTATAACAGTTCAACCAAAGGAAAACATGTCCATTTTTCTCATCAAATAATAAACTGTTTAATTACAATAAGAAGAACCACACCTGGGACACCTAGCAAACCAGAAACAGCTGCTGTTACACCATTAATCGGAATATAAAAATCAATAAAAGACCCAAATGTATTTACAAAAAAGAGCATAAGTGCACCTATCACGACTTTGACTGCAATATTCCCCAAAAAACGAACAGGTTTCATTGGAGCGCCGACAACTAATAGAATAACAACCACCCCCGCAAGTAGAGCAATTAAAATAATCGGATCCATTTTCCCACCTCATTTTAAGCTTGTCTTATTGATTCCTATGCCGCTAGAAACAAAAAAAGAACAAACTACTTAGCGCAGTTCGTTCTTACTAACCTGACGTTTCCTTGCTTCTCTTAACAAGAATGAATAAACAGCTTCTGTTACTTTCGCCCTGTTTAACACATCATCAGATGGATCAATACTTCTTTGAATAAGTTGTTTTTCACTATCAAGCTTTTCCTTCTGCTTTTCAAGATGTTTAAATAACTGAGCATTTTCCTGTTTACGAAGTTTTTGTTTTTTACGAAACAAGATTCAATCCACCTTATCGTCTAATCTATTTAATAAAGGTTATAGAAATTTACAGTTCTCTTCGCCCTTCAATTGCTCTTGAGAGTGTAACTTCATCGGCATACTCCAAGTCACCGCCAACCGGTAGTCCATGAGCAATTCGAGTTACCTTAATCCCCGTCGGCTTAACAAGTCTCGAAATGTACATCGCCGTAGCTTCTCCCTCAATCGTTGGATTTGTCGCAATAATAACCTCTTGTATCGTGTCATCTTGAAGGCGCTTGAGAAGCTCGGGAATCTTTATATCTTCAGGGCCTACCCCATCCATCGGAGAAATAGCTCCTTGAAGAACATGATAATCTCCACGATACTCCTTCATCTTTTCCATCGCGATGACATCTTTCGCATCTTGAACGACACAAACTAACGACTTATCCCGGTGTTGATCCTCACAAATACGACAAGGATCTGTGTCAGTGATATTATGACAAACCGAACAATAAGTAAGATTTCGTTTCGCATTTACTAACGCTTTAGCAAAATCAAGCACATCGTCTTCCTTCATATCTAAAACAAAAAAAGCCAGGCGGCTAGCCGTTTTAGGTCCGATACCTGGCAATTTCATAAATCCTTCAATTAATTTAGCTATTGGTTCAGGATACTGCAAATCGTCCCCTCCTAGAACATTCCAGGAATATTCATTCCTTTTGTGAACTTACCCATATCTTGTTCTACTAGCTCATCCACTTTTTTCAATACTTCATTTGTAGCAGCTAAAATAAGATCTTGTAACATTTCTACGTCATCTGGATCAACGACATCTTCAGAGATCGTCACATCTAAAATTCGTTTATCTCCACTAGCAACTACAGTCACCATTCCACCGCCTGCAGTCGCTTCAACTGTTTTCTCTTTTAATTCCTCTTGTGCTTTCGCCATTTGCTTTTGCATTTTTTGCATTTGCTTCATCATATTACCCATGTTTTTCATCAATAAAAACCTCCCGTATTTTAAGAATCACTAAATTCAATTAAATCCTCACCAACTAGCTTCACTGCTTCATCTACTAAAGAGTCACTATCATCCGCTTCTTTAGTAGAACCTTTTTGTTCGGCTACATAATCCTCTTTCACTTTTTCCCAGTGCGTTTGAAGAAGAGTAACAAAAGTCGACTGCCCATTCAGAGTTTCCTGAATAATAGCTTCTAATACCTCTCGAAACTTTATATCCATCATATCACGATGCATTTCATTTTGAAACGCTAAGACAATCGTAGATGCAGAAGAAGCGACTGGCTTACAATCACTTAACCAAGCATGCGCCGGAACACTCTTCACCTTTATCCGTTCCATTACATCTCCCCACCTAGAAGTAACAACTTGTAAGTGACGTTTATCAGCTTCTTTTAACGTTTCTTTCACACGCGCTGCCCCATTCCGAGCTTGCGCAGGTACCTTTTTAACTCTCCGCTGCTTAGGGGCTTGACCATCTTCAGATTGAGTAACAACTTGGCCAGATTGTACATTTTCTAGTTTCTTCTCTAGCAAGGCAATCTTGCTTTTTAATTCCTCTACCTCACTCGAGGATACCGAACTCGGTGTGGCAACTTGACTCTTCTGTTGATTAACTAACTTCAACAATGCGAGTTCCAAAAAGATTTTCGGATGTGCAGACCACTTCATTTCTTGCTGACTCGCATTTAAAGATTCGATAGCCGCATACAACCAATGAACATCAACTTTATCCGTTAGATCCTTAAAGTGATCATCCACTTTTGCTCTTTCCAACAGATCTTCTGCCATAGGAGCATTTTTAAACAGAAGCAAGTCCCGATAATAATAGATTAGATCTTCTACAAAACGGTTAGGATCTTTTCCATCCTGCAATATCTGCTCTAATTGACTGAGAGTGGCTAACGTGTCTCCTTCTTCTATAGAAGTAACCACATTAGTTAACGCTTGTTGGGATACAGCACCTGTAACAGCCAGTACATCATCTAACTGAAGACTCTCGTCCGCAAATGAAATGGCTTGATCTAATAAACTCAAGGCATCTCGCATACCACCTTCTGCAGCTCTTGCAATCATAAAGAGGGCGTCTTCATCAGCTGAAATAGAATCATGACCAAGAATAAACTGCATTCTAGATACAATCGCTTGGTTTGTAATACGCTTAAAATCAAAACGTTGACATCTAGAAATAATGGTAAGTGGTATTTTGTGAGGTTCTGTTGTGGCCAAAATAAAAAGCACATGCCCAGGCGGCTCTTCAAGTGTTTTCAATAAAGCATTAAAGGCACCGGTAGACAACATATGTACTTCATCTATAATATACACTTTATAACGAACTTCACTTGGTGCAAATTTCACTTTGTCTCGAATGTCTCGAATTTCATCTACACCATTGTTAGAGGCCGCATCAATTTCAATGACATCAACAATTGCACCAGAAGTAATACCTTTACAAGCTGAACACTCATTACATGGTTCCGCAACTGGAGCCATTTCGCAGTTGATTGCCTTAGCAATGATTTTAGCCGCACTTGTCTTACCTGTACCGCGCGGACCAGAGAACAAATAAGCGTGGGATAATTTTTGTTGTAATAATGCGTTTTGTAACGTTTTCGTTATGTGTTCTTGTCCAACAACATCTTTCAATTGTTGCGGTCTCCAAACACGATACAGCGCTTGATAACCCACTCCCACTTCCTCCTCTTTTAAAACACTTTCTTCTATTATAGCGATTGAACATCATTTTTTAAAGTAGTACATACGTAATTACAAAAGGCGGCTGACCCCTGGAAATAATTCATTTTTTCACAAGCGACTACATTTATAAATTTAAAAAAGCAACTACAATTATGTAGTTGCTTTTTTATATAAAATTGATACCGTGCACCCTCTGTTGATAATGCCACCACAGGCGTTACCTAAGCAGTTAGCTCGGCCCAGGCGACTCCACGGCACACGGAAGGGGCCACTTACTGCTGCTTCCTTCCGGACCTGACAGGGTTCATGGGTTTCCGTTGCGTGGAACCCAAGCGTCAACACCACTTACTTAGGTCAGACCCTGCGGTGACAAAACCTCGAGAGGGGATTCAGCCTCGCTACAGCGGATTGCGAGTACAGGGCACCGCTACCTCCCCACCTAGCACGGCAAATTTAATAACATTGTTAACACGTCTCACTGACGCATTTCCTAGTATAGATGGTTTGTCCTAAAAATGCAACCGTAACAAACTGGAAACTAAAATTCCTCATTTCGACAACTTCCTTCTTTGACGCAAAGCACGAAAGAAAGTTGTAAGAATCGTACTACACTCATTTTCAAGGCATCCAGAAACAACTTCTGTTTGATGATTAAACCTAGGTTCATCTAAAAGATTCATCAACGTTCCAGCGCAACCAGCTTTTGGATCAGGAGCTCCAAATACTACTTTTTTTATACGCGATTGAACAATGGCTCCTGCACACATCGGACAAGGTTCTAACGTGACATAAAGAGTACAATCAAGCAAACGCCAACTATCTAAATTCCGACAAGCTTCCTTAATAACAGCGAGTTCAGCATGCGCCAAAGCTTGTTGATCGATTTCCCTTCGATTGTGAGCAGCAGCAATCAACTCTCCATTCTTAACAAGAACAGCACCAATAGGAACCTCTCCAATCTCTTCAGCTTTCCTCGCTTCCTCTAAAGCAACTTCCATCCACTTCTCATCCATACTCAACTGTATTCACTCCACTCAGCGACAATGTAAACACTTATAAAAAACAAAAAACACTACCATTACTGGTAGTGTAACATTTTTATGTATGGCGGAGGAAGAGGGATTCGAACCCCCGCGCGGTTTAACCCGCCTGTCGGTTTTCAAGACCGATCCCTTCAGCCGGACTTGGGTATTCCTCCGCGTCACTGACAAAATTCATTATAAACAACTCATAATAAAAAGACAAGTATTTTTTTGGAAAGTTACGTATGGGGCCATTTCTTTTTGCAAAAAAACAGCTCACTCTTTCGAGTAAGCTGTTTCCTTATTATTGCAATGTTACATCTTGAAGCATAAGGATTCCAGTTGGGTGCTGCCATAGACCTTGTACATTATCACTAACACCTAAAAGGAATTGTTGGTGATGGATGTAAAGCATTGGAGCTTCTTCAACAAGAATTTCTTGTGCATCTTTATAAAGAGCTGCACGCTCTTCTGGATCTGGGTTTTGACGAGCTTGATCTAAAAGCTCATCAAGTTCAGGATTGCTAAGGAATGTACGGTTTCCAGGCTCACCGTGGTTATTAGAGTGGAATAATGCATACATACCGTAGTCAGCATCACCTGTTACAGTAGACCAACCAAGAACGAACATGTCATGCTCGCCATTTGCAGTGTTCTCTAGGTAAGCACCCCACTCTACAACTTCGATGCTAACATCAATGCCGATTTTTTCTAACTCAGCTTGAACGAAAGTAGCAGCGTCAATACGCTCACGGTTATCATTAGTCCATATAGTAGTTGAGAAACCATCTTCATAACCAGCTTCAGCTAATAGAGCTTGAGCTTCTTCTACATTATATTCTAGACCAGAAACAGTCTCATCATAACCAAATACATCAGGAGCTAAAGGACCGATAGCTGGAATACCAGCACCATCGTAGATTCCTTCAATAATTGCTTCTTTGTTAATCGCTTTAGAGATCGCTTGACGAACTAACGGGTTATCAAATGGTTCTTTTTCAACATTGAAACCGATATAAGATAAAGAAACACTTGGTTGACGGTTAACATGGATACCATCAGTACCTTCTACACGTGAAATATCAGAAGGACTTAGTGGATCAGAAATATGCGCTGCACCAGTTTCAAGTTCAGCAATACGAGTTAAATCTTCTGGAACTACTTTGAAAGTTACAGAATCAAGCTTAGCATTCTCGCCCCAGTACTCTTCGTTACGTACTAATTTAATTTCAGTACCAGGAGTCCAAGAGTCAAACTTGAAGTATCCAGTACCTACAGGATTTTCACTAATTTTGCTTCCTGGTTCAGCACCAGCTTCCATTGCCTCATAGTCTTCAGCAATTAAATCACCAGAAATCATTCCACCACCATTGTGTGCAAGGTGCGCAGGAAGTGGAGCAAAAGGAAACTCAGTCGAAATACGAACAGTATGCTCATCTTCAACTTCAACACCTGTAATCATATTAAAGATGAATTGACGAGGAGAAGCAACTTCAGGATCAAGGATACGATCTAAGTTAGCTTTTACAACGTCAGCGTTAAAGTCAGAACCGTCATGGAATTTCACACCTTCGCGAAGGTAGAATTCCCAAGTAAGGTCATCAACCATTTCCCAGCTTTCAGCTAGCCCTGGTTGTAGTTCCATGTTTTCATCTTGCTCTACAAGTGCTTCATAGATGTTTTGAGCAACATTACTTGATGGAGTGTCATTTGAACCATGTGGATCAAGCGCAACAGCGTCAGATAGATTAGCAATTACTAAATCGCCACCTTCTCCGCCTTCAGTAGTACCTTCAGCAGCCTCTTCTCCTTCAGCAGGAGCAGGAGTTACATCTGGCTCATTTGCACATGCAACGATAAATACACTGAATGCTAATAAAAGAGCCAAAAAGAAAAACGAATTTTTTGACATTTTCATCAAAAAATACCCCCTATTTTTGTAATTAGTCTTTGTACTAAAACCAATATTACTATATATCAAGAAAATAAAGAATACAAGTTCTTTTTCCGAAAATTACTTTTCCAGAAAACTTGACAGATTGTTCGTCATAATTGAATTTTTCTGATAATACTGATACTAGTTGACATCATAGAAAACGACAGCGTTTTCAACATCTGACACATCATTATACCACAATAACAATATTGTCGTTGTAAATACCACTTAGCATGTTATAATTAGAATTTGTGAAATAGTATTTGTCTTGTCGAACAAGGTCGAATTTTCAGACTTTGTTGCAAGGTGGAGATATAAAAATTAATAAAAAGGAAAGGGTGTATGTTATGAGCGAACAAACTATTAAAAACGCTGAAACATCAAGTCGGCCTCCTAGCCCTGCTGCTCAAAGATGGAAAAGTTTTTACAAAAAATTACGTAAAAATAAAGCAGCTATGGTCGGTGGCATTCTCATTATCTTCTTTATATTACTAGCGGTCATTGGACCTTCTTTTACACCGTATGAACCGAACGTCCAAAACCATGTTAATAAACTGGCTAGCCCCTCGTCTGAACATTGGTTTGGAACAGACCACCATGGTCGTGACATTTTTAGCAGAATTATTCATGGGATGTCGATTACTTTATATGTAGGATTTTTCTCTGTTTTAATCGGAGCAACAATAGGTGTGTTCTTAGGAATCATTTCTGGTTATTACGGTAGAATGGTGGATACTGTCATCATGCGTGTGATGGATATCTTACTTGCTTTCCCAGGTATCTTACTTGCGTTAGCTATTGTTAGTGTATTAGGTGGAAGCTTAAATAACGTTATAATTGCTGTTGGTATTTTCTCTATTCCTGTTTTTGCACGTATCGTACGTGGATCAACGCTTGCCGTTCGTAAATTAGAATATATTGATGCGATGAGAGCACTAGGTGCAAGTGATGCAAGAATTATCTTTAAACACATCTTACCTAATGTAACTTCTCCATTAATCGTTCAAGGTACATTAAGCATTGCAACATCGATCTTAACTGCTAGTGGACTTTCGTTTTTAGGTATGGGTGCACAACCACCGACACCCGAATGGGGAGCTATGTTAAGTGGTGGGCGTAACTACATGTGGGATGCCCCTCATGTTGCATTCTTCCCTGGTATCGCAATTGTTATTGTTGTACTAGCCTTTAATATCTTTGGTGATGGCTTACGAGATGCGTTAGATCCTAAAATGAAAAACTAGAAAAGAGGTGCGAAAACATGTTTACTTTTATCTTACGTCGTCTTGTTCAGACGATTCCAGTTTTAATAGGTGTTACAATTTTAACATTCAGCTTGATGCACCTCATTCCTGGTGATCCAGCTCAAATCATGGCAGGTGAAAGTGCTTCTCCAGCTCAGATCGAACAAATGCGTGAGAGACTTGGCCTAAATGAAGCAATTCCTGTTCAATACGCAAAATATGTTTCAGGTGTCGTACAAGGTGACCTTGGAAATTCGATCCGTAGTGGTCGTCCAGTTGCTCAAGAAATCTCGGGACGGTTTTGGGTAACCGTAGAACTTGCTATATACAGTACGATTTTAAGTGTATTTATCGGTTTAATTGCTGGAGTGATTTCAGCAACAAAGCATTACACGTTTACTGATGTTGCTATTATGATTGTTGCATTATTTGGGTTATCCATGCCAAACTTCTGGCTTGGACTTATGCTAATTCAATGGTTTGCAATCGGCTTTGATATAGGACCTATTAACACAGGTTGGTTTGCAGCCTCTGGTTGGGGTTCATGGCAACAAATTGTCTTACCAGTTATCACGTTAGGAACTGCAGGGGCTGCTATTATTGCTCGTATGACACGTTCAAGTATGCTTGAAGTTATTGGACAAGATTATATCCGTACAGCTCGTGCTAAAGGGGTTAAAGAACAGGTTGTCATTTATCGCCATGCATTAAAAAATGCCATGATTCCTGTTGTGACTGTTGTAGGTCTTCAATTTGGTTCATTACTAGGCGGTGCCGTTCTTACTGAGATGGTATTTGCTGTTAACGGAATGGGACGTTTAATTATTGATGCTATTCGTGCACGTGACTTCCCTATCGTTCAAGGAACCGTTCTTGTATTTTCATTAATATTCGTAGCCGTAAACTTACTTGTAGATGTAGCGTATCGCTTCTTAAATAAACGAATTGATTTGAATTAATTGTGATATAAAAATGTGAAAGGTGTGAAACCTTATGACGACAAAAATCGATAACAAGAATGAAACAATTCTTGAAGTTCGTGACCTCCGCACGTCGTTTTTCACGGAAAACTTTGAGGTTAAAGCTGTCGATGGTGTCAACTTTTCTGTACCGAAAGGAAAGACACTAGGAGTAGTTGGTGAATCTGGTTCTGGTAAGAGTATTACATCACTTTCTATTCTCAGACTGATTCAAAACCCTGGGAAAGTCGTGGGCGGTCAAGTTCTATTTAAAGGAACAGATCTTCTTGAAAAAACAGAAGCACAAATGCGAAAAATCCGTGGAAATGAAATTTCGATGATTTTCCAAGAGCCGATGACTTCGTTAAACCCTGTTTATACTGTAGGTCAACAAATTGGAGAATCATTTCAGATTCATGAGAAACTTAACAAAAAACAATCAATTGAACGCTCAATTGAAATGTTGAAACTTGTAGGGATTCCATCACCTGAACAACGTGTTCACCAGTATCCACATGAACTTTCAGGTGGGATGCGTCAACGTGTGATGATTGCGATGGCATTAGCGTGTAATCCTGAGCTGTTAATTGCTGATGAACCTACAACGGCTTTAGATGTAACGATTCAAGCGCAAATTTTAGAATTGATGAAGGATCTTCAAAATCGTTTAGGCATGTCAATCATTATGATTACACATGACCTAGGTGTAGTCGCAGAAACTTGTGACTATGTTGCTGTTATGTATTGCGGAAAAGTTGTAGAATTTGCTTCTGTTGATGAGCTGTTCCGTAATCCAAGACATCCTTACACTGTTGGACTACTCAATTCATTGCCGCGTCATGATATTGATTTAGAGGATGAAGAGTTATCAGTTATTAAAGGGGCTGTCCCAAGTCCAGCTGATATGCCTGTAGGCTGTCGATTTTCACCACGTTGTCCGCATGCAAGTGATATCTGTGTTGAACGTCTTCCTGAGCTTGAAGAAGATGAAAATGGCAACCAAATTCGTTGCTGGATCTACTCGGATGAGTGGGATGGCGATCCGGAGGTGAACGTGTATGAAAAAAGAACTACTGAAAGTTAAAGATTTAAAACAATACTTCCCTATTAAGGGCGGAGTGTTAGGGCGTACCGTTAACCATGTTAAAGCCGTTGATGGTGTAACATTTGATGTCTATGAAGGGGAAACGGTAAGTATCGTAGGTGAATCTGGTTGTGGTAAATCTACAACAGGGCGTGCTATCCTTCGTCTTGATGAGCCTACAGCTGGTGAAGTAGTTTTTGATGGGGATGACTTATTATCTTTAAATAAGGCGCAAATGCGTAGGAAACGTAAAGATTTACAAATTATTTTCCAAGATCCTTATGCTTCTATTAATCCACGTCATACTGTACGTCAGATCTTAGATGAAGCGTTAGAAATTCAAAATGTTGTTCCAAAATTGCAACGTGCTGATAAAATACGTGAACTAATGGAAACAGTTGGTCTTGGTCCACACCAAATTGACCGTTTCCCGCATGAATTTAGTGGCGGTCAACGTCAACGTATCGGTATTGCTCGTGCATTATCCGTTGATCCTAAGTTAATCATTTGTGATGAGGCTGTTTCAGCGCTAGATGTTTCGATCCAAGCGCAAGTAATTAACTTATTAAAGAAATTACAACGTGAATTTAAGTTAACGTATTTATTTATATCTCATGACTTAGGTGTTGTTCGTCATATTTCTGACCGAGTTATCGTCATGTATCTTGGACGCATCGTAGAGATCGGTGATAAAACGTCCGTATTCGATAACCCACAACATCCATATACAAAGGCATTGCTTTCAGCCATTCCTGTACCGGAACCAGGCAAAAAGAAAGAACGAGTCATCCTAAAAGGTGATGTACCTTCACCTATTAATCCTCCAGAAGGCTGTCGTTTCCACACACGCTGTCCATTTGCTACAGACCTGTGTAAAACAGACACACCAGAGCTTAAAGGTGAAGATTACATGAAAGAAGGCCACCTAGCAGCATGCCACTACATGGATGAAATCGAATCAGGTAAGCACAAACCTAAGTATTAGATCATAAAGAAACCAGGTCGCTCTTTGACCTGGTTTCTTTATGATCGAAGCAATGTGCGGAGCCACTGCAGTCTTTTAAGCCTCAAGGAGCGGGTTTCTCCTTGAGGCGCGCAGTGAGTGGAGCCATTGCAACCATGTTCGCTCTCTCTACGACTATAGACCGCTCTTTGACCTGGTTTCTTTGTGATCTAAGCAATGTGCGGAGCCGCTGCAGTCTTTTAAGCCTCAAGGAGCGGGTTTCTCCTTGAGGCGCGCAGTGAGTGGAGCCATTGCTAACATGTTCGCTCTCTCTACGACTATAGACCGCTCTTTGACCTGGTTTCTTTGTGATCTAAGCAATGTGCGGAGCCGCCGTAATGTTTTAAGCCTTTTGAGTGGGTTTCTCAAAAGGCGCACGGCGAGTGGAGCCATTGCTAACATGTTCGCTCTCTCTTTGACTAAAGACCACTCTTTGGTCTAGTTTTTTGTAATCTAAGCAATAAGCGGAGCCGCCGTAATGTTTTAAGCCTTTTGAGTGGGTTTCTCAAAAGGCGCACGGCGAGTGGAGCATTGCCACTATATCTGCTTCCTCTTTAGCTAATGGTCGCTCTTTGACCTGGTTTCTTTATGATCGAAGCAATGGTTTCGCTCTCTCACCTTTCTCCATTTCTACTTCTCTACTTTGTTCATTTACGATATCATTATTATAGAGACTTAATTAAAAGGTGTGATTCTTTGAAAACAACGACACTTTTACTCTTAATAATTATTTCAATGCACCTCTTGACCCTCATCAATGTTGCTTTTTTTAATGGGGCATGGAATGGAATTGTTTTATCCATCTCAACTTTTTTATTTATTACGGCATTAGCTTTTTATAGTATTAATAAACAAAAGACTCAAGCTAGTGACAACTAGTTTTTAGCAATTTATTTCATTTTGAAGCATTAATAACCCGACTGCACACTCATGCAGTCGGCCCTTTATAAACTTACTTAACCGTAATCTTTTCAACATTCCCCATATATGGGCGTAACACTTCTGGAATCACAACAGTTCCATCTTCTTCTTGATAATTTTCTAAGATCGCAGCAACTGTACGGCCGACTGCAAGACCTGAACCATTTAATGTATGAACAAATTCTGGTTTTGCTTTTGGGTCCGAACGATATTTAATATTTGCTCGGCGTGCTTGGAAATCTTCAAAATTACTGCAAGAAGAAATCTCACGGTAAGAGTCATTGCTTGGAATCCATACTTCAATATCATACTTCTTAGCAGCCGTGAAACCTAAATCAGCAGTACACATGCTTAATACCCGGTATGGAAGTTTCAGAAGCTGAAGTACTTTCTCAGCATGTCCTGTTAGAGTTTCAAGTGTTTCATAAGAATCTTCAGGCTTCACGAAACGTACAAGTTCCACTTTATTAAACTGGTGCTGACGAATTAATCCGCGTGTATCACGGCCAGCAGAACCTGCTTCTGAACGGAAGTTTGCACTGTATGCTGTATATGCTATTGGTAACTGTTCTGCCGTTAATATTTCATCGCGATGTAAGTTTGTTACTGGTACTTCTGCAGTTGGGATAAGGAAGTAGTCCAAATCTTGAATTTTAAAAGCATCTTCTTCAAACTTTGGTAATTGACCTGTCCCTGTCATACTTGCGCGATTCACCATATATGGAGGAAGCACTTCCTCATACCCATGCTCATCTTGGTGTAGATCCATCATAAAATTAATCAACGCACGTTCTAGGCGTGCCCCTAATCCCTTATAAAAGACAAAGCGGCTTCCAGTCACTTTAGAAGCTCGTTCAAAATCAACGATTCCCAGATCAGTTGCTAAATCCCAGTGAGCTTTCGTTTCAAATCCAAAAGAACGTACCTCTCCCCATTTACGGACTTCGACATTATCATCTTCTGTATCGCCTACTGGAACACTCTCATGCGGAACGTTAGGAATTGTTAAAAGAATTCCTTCTAACTCTTCTTCAGTATTACGCAGCTGTTCATCCAATGATTTAATTTTTCCTGATACTTCTTTTGTCTCTTTAATTAAATGATCTGCATCTTGTTTTTCACGCTTTAACTGCGCTACTTCTTGAGATACTTGGTTTCTTCTATTCTTTAGCTCCTCTACTTCAACAATAATGGTACGACGCTTTTCATCTAACTCTTCAAAGCGGTCTAATCCAGAGATATCTTCACCTCTTGTAGCAAGTCTCGTTTTTATATCATCAAAGTCTTTTCGTAGTCGTTTTACATCTAACATTTCTTGTCCTCCTCTTATCTTATCTTACCTATTCTACCAAATTATATTGGATAAAAAAAAGCCCTCACCCCTTCTATAAAAAGAAGGGACGAGAGCACCCGCGTTACCACCCTTGTTGCAAAGTAGCAGGTGCTTTTCCTGCTACTTAAAGCCGCTTTAGCAATAACGGCTGCCTACCGAGAAGATTTCATACTTCTACTCAAAGGTGGATTCCATACAAGCACTCCCCGGTTCGCACCATCCACCGGCTCTCTGTACAGCACATTGTATGTACTAATCCTTATCTACGCATTATCTTTATTGTTTTGATTCTTCTACAATTGAAACGAAAAATTGATGGAAACGATGGTCGTCTGTAAGCTCAGGATGGAAAGAACATGCTAGGAAGTTTCCTTGTCTTGCAGCAACAATCTCATCCCCATACTTTGAAAGAACTTGAACATCTTGCCCCACTTCTAAAATAAGTGGGGCTCGGATGAAGACAGCACGAATATCTTCACCTACTCCAGTTACATGAAGATCTGTCTCAAAACTTTCACGTTGACGACCGAATGCATTACGCTGTACCTTCATATCAATGACAGCCAAATGACCCTCATCTTGTCCTTCAATTTGTCCAGCCATTAAAATGGCACCTGCACATGTCCCAAACATTGGTTTACCTGATGCAGCAAACCCTTTTAAAGGCTCATAAAAACCATATAAATCAATAAGACGGCGCATTGTCGTACTTTCTCCACCCGGAAGTACCAATCCATCTACATCATTGAGCTGTTCTACTTTTTTTACTACGACTATTTCTGTATTAGGAGCTTCTAAGCAGTTCACATGCTCTCTAACAGCCCCTTGCAGTGCCAATACACCTATTTTAACCATTACTAATCCTTTCCCTTACACCAAGCTTAAATTACCAGCCACGCTCTTGCATGCGCTCTGTTGGGTTAAGAGTCGAAATTTCGATACCTTTCATTGCTGTACCAAGTCCTTTAGAAAGCTCAGCAATTAATGCATAATCTTCGTAGTGAGTCGTTGCTTCAACGATTGCACGAGCAAACTTCTCAGGGTTGTCTGATTTAAAGATACCAGAACCTACGAATACCCCGTCAGCACCTAACTGCATCATTAGTGCAGCGTCTGCAGGAGTCGCTACTCCGCCTGCTGCAAAGTTAACGACAGGTAGTTTACCTGTTTCTTTAATTTGTAATAAAAGGTCAAATGAAGCACCAAGGTTTTTCGCTTCTGTCATTAACTCATCAGTAGACATTTGTTTGACTTTATTAATTTGACCTTGGATCATACGCATGTGACGTACAGCCTCTACAATATTACCCGTTCCAGGCTCACCTTTTGTACGGATCATTGATGCACCTTCACCAATACGACGAGACGCTTCTCCTAAATCACGTGCTCCACATACGAAAGGTACAGTAAAATCACGCTTGTACAAATGGAATACTTCGTCAGCAGGTGTTAATACTTCACTTTCATCAATGTAGTCAACACCCATTGCTTCAAGTACACGTGCTTCAACGATATGACCAATACGTGCTTTTGCCATTACTGGAATTGATACTGCATTTAGTACTTCTTCAACAATTGTTGGATCAGCCATACGTGCTACTCCACCCGCTGCACGAATATCAGCTGGTACACGCTCAAGTGCCATGACTGCAACCGCTCCTGCAGCTTCTGCAATCTTTGCTTGTTCAGCGTTGATAACGTCCATAATGACGCCACCTTTTTGCATTTCTGCCATACCTCTTTTGACTCTATCTGTTCCTGTTTGACTCATTTGTATATCCTCCTATACCGTTCGTCTAAAGTTGAATGATTATCCTACATTAGTATACCTTAAAACGAGTTTTTTCGCATAAATTTTCAGTTTTTATTTTAGCATAAAACGGATCCTTTACAAAATAAGGGCATGAAAAAGATATTTTTACTTTTTCAATGCCCTCTAAAAATCCGTTTTATTGTTTTTATTATGAAAACCAACCTTTTACTGTATCAGCTACACCATTCCAAATACCTGAGAAGAAACCACCGATTGCACGCATTGTCATTGAGAACCAACCAGATTTCTCAACAGCAGAGTCTGTCACAACTAATACTTCAGCACGCTGTGTTGGGTATAGAAAGTCTTCGTCTCCTTCTCCTGTGTAAACAAGGGAAAGGGTTCCAACTTCAGCTCCTGCTTCAAATGGAGCAACAATCTCTCCATCTTCATTTAACACGTTGTTATCAAGGACAAGCTCAGTTGCATATAAATCTTCTTCACCATTACGAACAACCGTAGTTAAAGGGTCGACACTAGAAATGGTTACTTCTCTTTCTTTACCGGCTGCTACTGGAAGAATGTCTAAACCTTCAGGAGCATAACCCGCGCCTACGATTTCAGCAGTTGAGAAATTATTAAAACCGTGATCCATTAGCTTGGCCGTTTCGTTAAAACGATCATCACGTGTACCCGTACGCATAACAACAGTAATAAATCGCATCCCATTACGCTCAGCTGTTCCCGTAAAAGCATTACCGGCTGCAGACGTATAACCAGTCTTTAAACCATCTACACCTTGATAATCGTGCTGTGCCTCAATGCCTGAGAGCATCCAGTTCCAGTTACGCATGTCAATTTGCTCATCTGGACCAGGACCAGCTTCAAACGTCAGTGTTGGAATACTAGCCGTCTCAAGTACTTCAGGGTAATCATTAATTAAATGATATGCAAGCTTTGCTGTTGCACGTGCAGACATCATGTTCTCAGCATTTTCACCTGTACCATTAGGATGATTCCCTAGTAAATCAGAATTATTCAACCCTGTTGAGTTAACAAATTCATAATCTTCTAAACCAAGCTCTGCTCCTTTTTCATTCATCATACGAACAAATTCCGTTTCAGAACCAGCAATTAATTCAGCTAAAGCAATCGTTGAAGCATTTGCAGAATAAATCGCTATAGATTGGTAAAGTTGTTCAACGGTATATGAATGATCTTGCCTGAGTGGTACGTTAGATAATGCAGTATAAAGTGATAAATTCCTTACAAAATCGCTAATTGGTACTTCTTGACTCCAAGAGATTTTTCCCTCATTGATCGCTTCAAGAATCAAGTACTCACTCATCATCTTAGTCATACTTGCTGTTGGTAAAATAGCATCTATATTCTTCTCATATAAAATCTTTCCTGTCTTAGCATCTACTAGAATTGCAGATTCAGCTTGTAAATCAAAAGCCGCACTTGTTTTCATTGGTTGTATAACAAACGTTAAAACCACAACAATCATAAGAATAATTGAAAGTGATTTTTTAAACATGAGTTGATTCACTTTTATCCCTCCACCTTTTCACATAGAGGTAATTTTACCATATCTACTAAAAAAAAAATAGATAAAGAAGATACTATCTATTTACTATTTTTATACAAATTTTAACCAGTAGTATTCTCTCATTTGTTGCAAAAAGATGCTCATAAGGACTTTGTCCATTATGAGCATCTTCTCTTCTATAGTGAATAGTTTGGTGCTTCTTTTGTAATTTGTACATCATGTGGATGACTTTCGCGTAATCCTGCTCCAGTAATACGAATGAATTGTCCATTTTCTCTAAGATCATCCAAAGTAGCTGTTCCGCAATACCCCATACCAGCACGAATTCCACCGATTAATTGGTGAATCGTATCATTTAAAGGTCCTTTGTAAGGAATGCGGCCTTCAATTCCTTCTGGGACTAACTTCTGAGCATTTTCCTGGAAATAACGATCTTTACTTCCTTTTTCCATCGCTCCTAATGAGCCCATTCCACGGTAAACTTTAAATTGTCGCCCTTGGTATATTTCACGTTCTCCTGGGCTTTCTGAAACCCCTGCAAGTAAACTTCCAAGCATAACTGCATGTCCTCCTGCAGCAAGTGCCTTAACGATGTCCCCAGAATATTTAATACCACCATCAGCAATAATTGGTACACCATGCTTTTTCGCTTCTAATGCACAGTCATACACGGCTGTAATTTGTGGAACACCAATCCCTGCAACGATACGCGTTGTACAGATTGAGCCAGGTCCAATTCCTACTTTTACTACATCTACTCCAGCTTCTATTAAATCTCGTGTTGCATGTGCTGTCGCAACGTTACCAGCGATAATTGTTAAATCTGGATATTGTGAGCGAACATCACGAACTTTATCTAATACCCCTTTAGAGTGGCCATGTGCTGTATCGATCACAATGGCGTCTACACCGGCTTCTACTAGTGCAGCAATACGAATATCAGCATCAGCTGAAACTCCAATAGCAGCACCTACTACGAGGCGTCCTTGAGCGTCTTTGGCAGAGTTAGGGAACTCAATAACTTTTTCAATATCTTTAATTGTGATTAGACCTTTTAACGTGCCTTCATCATCAACAAGTGGGAGCTTTTCAATTTTGTATTGTTGAAGGATCTTCTCAGCTTCGTTCAGCGTCGTACCAACTGGTGCTGTAACAAGATTCTCTTTTGTCATCACTTCATCAATTTGAATAGAATAATCTTCAATAAAACGTAAATCACGATTCGTAATAATACCAACTAGTTTTTGATTCTCATCAACAATCGGGACACCAGAAATACGGTACTTACCCATTAAATGCTCTGCATCATAAACTTGACGATCTTTTGTTAAATAGAAAGGATTTGTAATAACACCACTTTCAGAACGCTTAACAATTTCAACTTGCTCTGCTTGTAATTCAATCGACATGTTCTTATGAATGATTCCTAGTCCACCTTCACGTGCCATGGCAATAGCCATTTTTGCCTCTGTAACTGTATCCATTCCCGCGCTAACAATCGGAATATTTAATTGTAAGTTCTTGCTCAACGTTGTTTTCACAGATACATCACGAGGTAAAATCTCTGACTTTCCTGGAACTAGAAGTACATCATCAAAGGTTAAACCTTCTTTTTGAAATTTATTTTCCAACATAATTCTGCCTCCCCGAATCGATTTTTATCGAAAAATATTATTAGTAGCTTATCAAGTGGGCAAACTACTGTCAAGAATGAATATAATGTGAGACTTTTTAGAATATACAGAACAAAAGGAGGTACGTTAAAATTAAATGATGAACGACTTATTTATACCCTTTTATTCTGCTACGTACTCAAGAAAATATTTAACGGAAAAATATGAAGCAAATCAGATTTCTCAACCGAAAACAAAAAGCTATCAAGTCTGTTCTTCTTTTATGTATCATTTACAACACGGACAATTATATTTCAATCAAGCAATCAACTCTCCCATTGAAATAAAGCCTGTTCTTCTTTTTTATGGTGTCGTCCAACTATTAAAAGCATGTATTTTAACAGCTGACCCTAACTATCCAGAGAATTCCCAAGTCCTTGCACATGGCGTTACAACACGGAAAAGAAAGAAATCTACTTATCGTTTTTTAGATGATGAGGTAAAAATCCAGAAAAACGGAATCTTTTCCTATTTTTTAGACAAAATGTTTCACATGAAACATTTGGAAGGCGAAAAATATCAAATGGTAACACTTTTTAACCACATAGCTGATATGCATCCTTTATTTTTACGCCTTACTAATAAATCGCTATCCTTTAAAGGAGATCTAAAGCAAAAAAACATTTTGCTCCCTCCTAACGTTTTAGATCAGTATCATATGACCGTTAATCGGTTCGAACAATATATAGAAGCGAATACAGTAAATGATAAATCACTTAAAGTTAAAGTGGCTGAAACGAAAGAAAATGTTCAAATAATAAGTTCCCATCTTCCTCCATTCTGGAATTCAAATCCTTGGTTGTATGACTGTGATAAAAACATTTACTTCTTCCAAGAACGTGATCACTTAAAAGCATACTCATTGCCAGAACTAGCAACTCATTTTTTACTGCTATATAACTTAAGTATGATATGCAGATACGAAGCTGAATGGTGGGGCGATTTAATTCATACGTTTGACGGTGTCGATTTCCCGTATATCTCTCATTACTTACATGTTGTCGAACGGAAGGTACCGTCAATTATTTCGAGCTTTTTGGAAGAGTCCGTTGGCAATTAAGGCGCTTTTTTCATATCTGTTATGATGAGTTAGATAAAGCGTAGATTTACATTTGTAATGATTTTTAGGGAGCTAGCTTTGTATGAGGACACTGGAAAGGTTTGTTTCACCTTTATAGTTCCATCTATGCAATCTTGAGAGCTGTTGCCATGTTTTAAAAGCCATCTTTGAGTGGATTTCTCATATAGGGCAACAACATGCAGTGCGCAGAGCCAAACGCTGGATTACGGGTATCTATAAAAAGACTTATCCTACTTCGATGAGGTATGCTACAAATTATTAAAACAATTAGGAAGCCTTCAAGATGGAACATTAGCTGTTCATAGGAAGATGTTGATCCATCGGATGCTTTACTATAGGGCAGCTTTATCTCAACTATTTTTATGCGGAGTGTGCCTGCCTGGCAACGTCCTGGCTCTCCCTTTCCCTTCTACGGGGGTGATTATTCTTGCAGTCGCTCTTAGAAGAGTCTCATGCCGTGTTAAGTGTTCGGATTCACTTCTTTTCTTCTACAAGAAAGGCACGAAGCCTTTCTAAGAAGCACTCTGTTAAGCTTACGAAAAAAAGAAGTTCGTCTCACAGGGGGACATGGAGTTTTTCAGGAAGTTTACTCACGTCGTAATTTTGCCCCGTATGCGAAAACAACCTAATAATAAAGTTAAGCTATTGACCGCTAATTTTAACTTTTTCTCTTTCTTTACGACATTAATAAACAGACTGCACACCCGTGCAGTCTGTTTCATCATTTTATTTTATTTAACCGTAATCTTCTCGACATTCCCCATATGTCGCGTCAATTTCAATGACATCAACAATTGCACCAGGGGTAATACCTTTACAGGCTGAACATAGTGTTTCACGTTGTAACCATTCGCCCTTTCGAGGAAGATGCTGTTCCTTCGGGCTCACTACTATTATACAGCGTATGTCCATCTCTCCTATTTCCATGCGCAGCGTACCCTGCCTGGCAACGTCACGATGCACCATCGGCTCATTCGAGGATGATGCTGTTCCTCCGGGCGCTCTACCGATAGACGGCTTTATCCCATCAACTCTTCTATTTTCATGTGAGCGTGCCCGCCTGGCAACTTCCTGGCTCACTATTTCCCTTCTACGCGGGTGATTGGGCATGGTGTTCTTTCTTCGACGCTTCTCACGTTGTATTACGAAGAGAAAGGGTTCGTCTCACAGGGGGACATGAAGCAGTTTCAAGATGTCTTTTCATGTTGTAACCATCGGCTTATTCAACGGAGATGCTGTTACTTCGGGCGCACTACTATTATGCAGCGTATGTCCGTCTCTCCTATTTCCATGCGCAGCGTACCCTGCCTGGCAACGTCCTGGCTCACCCTTTCTCTTCTACGGGGATGATTGGGCATGCAGTTGTTCTTCGAAGTAATTCACGTTGTATTACGAAGAGAAAGGGTTCGTCTCACAGGGGG
>NZ_JBWQTU010000031.1:0-22138 GCF_056619925.1 Halalkalibacter sp. HAAS-P013 | reverse complement strand
TGGGATTTGGACAGAACTACCAATCCTAATTATAAGGAGTTTTTTTGTGCCTTGAAACCATAAATTTCTACTTGAAACTACTTGACAAATTTTTAATAACTTTATGCAAAGCTAATGATTTAAATTACATGTAGGAAGAGGCTATAAAGAAAATTAAGAAACCTATGTAAAAGAAAACATGAAATAAAAACAATTTTTAAAAAATTTCAATTTGTTGCTTATAAAGGGACAATGATGTTTTATGTGGCACAGTAGAATCAGTAAATCACAATACATTCATACAAGATAAATTCATTGAATAAGTAGACTCCTTATAAAGGAACGATTAAGAAAATTCATCTTAAATTGTTGCATAAATTAGAACAACGGAATGGCTCTAATATAATGATTGTACAAAAAGTGTCGATTAGCCCAAGAAAAAATATTATAAAGTGAATATAATGATTTTGCGAAGAAAGATTTTGCAAAGAAAGTGTGTTTAATGAAGATTCTCAACTTAGTCAAAGGTTAATGAAAATACCAAAATGGGTATGACAAAGGTTGGTGAATAAATAATGGAGGCTCATAACAATAAAGAACTAAAACAGGGTGACTGGATTAAGGGAAAAACAAGAAATGATGAGTGGGTACATGGATATATAGAAAGTGTAGAACCATACCACCCATTAGTCCGCATGAAAGTATTGTTTAGTGATAATACCGAGTTTGTAGGAAGAACCATTCGAATTGAAAAGAAGGATATTGAAAAGCAAGCACCACTAACCAGCTTCTCTGAGGCGGAGCTTATAAATTTCATCGATTTGGCTCTGTCTACAAGGGATCAACAATGGTTTATGGAGCTAACGTCAAAATTAAAAAAGAAACAAAATAAATGGTCGCTCAAAAAAAAAGAAAGTAGTCTATAGAAAAAGTACTCTCCTAAATGGATGTCAAATTCCTGTTAGGGAGGCTATAAAAACTTGGCAACGGCTCTACACATTAAATAGAGGACACTGGAAAGATGAAAATCGACTTTTTTCCTTGTCCTCTAAAAGTAGGAGATCTTGTGAAGAAATGAGCATAGCCAAGAAATTCAGCGTGCATAAATGTATAATAATGAAACGTAAGTAGTCGTGGAATAGATGGAGGATGAAAAGTGGAATTATTCTTTTCGTTATTAGAAGAGCCTTTGTTGTTATTATTTGTCATCTTGTTTTTAGGATCAATGCTTGGACAAGCAAAAATTAGGGGACTTAGTTTAGGTACTTCCGGGGTGCTTCTTGTCGCAATGTTATTTGGTCATTTCGGGTATCAAGTTTCCTCTACTGTTCAAAATTTAGGGTTGAGTTTGTTTATTGTTGCTGTAGGCTTACAAGCAGGGCCGCGTTTTTTTAGGATGATGCGATCAAGCGGGTTAATCTTTGGCATTATTGGTCTATTAATTGTTTTGATTGCAGCAATAACGACAATTTTCGTCTCTCATGTGTTCGAGTTATCGCCTGCATTAAGTATTGGTTTAATGACTGGTGCGTTAACTAGTACACCCGGGCTAGCTGCAGCGCTGCAAGCAACGAATGATCCGTTAGCATCAGTAGGATACGGAATTGCTTATCCTTTTGGTGTGATTGCTGTTGTACTATTTGTCCAATTATTGCCGAGGGTTTTAAAAGTTGATCTGATGAAGGATTTAAAAAAATATGTAGACCCGGCTAAAACAGAAGGTTCACCGAAAGTACGGACAATCGAAGTTGTCAATCCGAAGGTGAATAAGCGTACATTGAAGGAATTGCGTTTCCATATGTATAAATCAGTTGTTATCAGTCGAGTGATCCGTGGGGATCGCAATATAATTGCGCTTAACGATACCGTAATATTAAAAGGCGATCATCTTGTTGCTGTTGGATTAGGAGAAGACCTTGATACGTTTTGTCAGGATATCGGTAGAGAAGTTTCATCTGACTTTACTAACTCTGATCATGTGAAGCTACGTAAAGTAGTTGTTGATTCAGAAGAGATGATTGGTAAGAACATTAGAGAATTAGAATTAAGACGAATGTATGGTGTGACGGTGACAAGAATGGAACGAGGAGGATTCGAATTTAATCAAAATTCAAAATGGCGACTAGAACGAGGTGACGTTCTAACTCTAGTTAGCAGTGAAGACCGTTTAAATGTTGTAGAAAAATTATTCAGCAAAAAAACGTTAACTGTGACGAATGTTCATATATTTTCATTAAGTTTAATTTTATTAATTGGTATCATCGTTGGGATGATTCCGATTCACTTACCGTATCTAGGAATGATTACATTAGGAATAGCAGGAGGTCCGTTATTTGTGGCATTACTCATTGGCCATTATGGTAAACTAGGACCGATCCGTGCCCGTTTTTTTCAACCTTCAAATCAAGTAATTCGAGACATTGGACTTGTGCTCTTCTTAGCAGGAGCAGGAACGACCGCAGGGCAAGGCCTTGTAGAGGTCGTGCAAAAAGAAGGTTTAAGTTTAGTCGTAGGTGGGGCTTTGATTACGATCGTTCCTATTTTCATCGGTTTTCTTATAGCAAGGAAATTATTTAAATTAAGTATGGTTCATTCCTTAGGTGCACTTTGTGGAGGATTGACGAGTACTCCTGGGCTTGGAGCCGTGAATCAATTAATTGACTCAGAAGACCCGTCTATTGCTTATGCAGCAGCTTATCCCTTTGCCCTTATATTTGTGGCGATTGCATCGCAATTACTAATATTCTTTTTGTGATAAAGAATGATTAGATAGGGAAAAGAAAAAGATGTATTTAATTATTACTTTTCTTACGTTTGCTCACCCATATAGCTAAGCTAATGCAAATAATGAAGAATGCACCAAAAGTAATAAGTAGCAACCAATCAGCAACATCAAACAAAGTCATCAACCTCCAAAATAATGATATTTTATTTTTTCGATAAAGAATGAGATTTATACGGAAAATTATTTATAGCGGATCCTATTTTCAGATGACAGATTAACGCTAAAAAGGAGAGCTTTGTCCTAATAATGGATCTAGCTCTCTTACTATTATTTATATAGATTTGATTCCTCTTTTCTTTGCAAGCATTACTTTTGCATCATTATACGTTAAGCCAGATTGAGCATTCAGCCGTTTTACTTCTTCGATATCCGTACCCGAGACCGTTTTATTTTTGTTATTCAATGAACTTCCCTCCTGCTTTTAAGATAAATGTATTATTTACAAATGACTGCTTTTTTACTATATACAGCTATTAAAGAAACCATTTACTGATAAATTTTTACTAGAATATTAAAAGATATATTCAAGATATATATTTTAATTGTGATAGAGTGTATTATAATAAAGGTAAATATTTGTCATATGAAATCAAATAAAGACTAAACTTGTAATTTTAAAGAGTGAGAAAAAACTGAAAATTAGTAATTTTTTATTTGGAAGGTCTAAACAATAAACAATAAAATATTAAAACAATTAATTGGTTACCGGAGGGAATATGAAATTTAGAACAAAACTTTATGCAAGTATTGGGTCTATTTTATTATTAATTTCTATTATAGTTATTATCCTACTGAATATGCTTGAGCAATCTACAGTGGAAATGCATGTAGTCGTTAACGAATTGAATGATCGCATCAATATGAGTTCAGACATAATGTATGAGACAGCTAATATAGGCAGAGAACTGCGGGAAATAACAGCTGATCAATCAATTGAGAATTTCTTAACGAGGATGAACGGGTGGGAACAGTCGAATGTAAATTTAAAACTCTCACTTGAATCGCTTGAGAAGCATGACACTCAACAAAAGTCACAAGAGTTAATTGCAAAATTCAAAACATTGCATTCATCTTACCAAGATATTGCACAACAAGTGTTAACCATTCAACGGTTAGATAGTGATAACTCGATCGAGCCTACGCTTTGGGAAGAAGCGGAAATTACTCGTCAAAGAATGCTTCAGATTGGGGAACTTCTCCATGGTTTGCAAGAGCAAGAGCTAAAAAATGAACTATTTAGGTCAAGAGATACATACAATTGGGCTGTTAAGATGATCTACATCTACCTTGCTGTTGGTCTAGGACTTGCAATTGCGATTACGTTATGGATTATTAGAAGTATTACGAAAAACCTAAACAATGTAACGACTGTAATGGAAAGTGTGACGAGTAGGAACGTCGGTGAATTGCCGCGAATTGCTGTACTCTCGAAGGATGAATTTGGAAAAATTGCTACCGCTTTTAATAAAATGGCGACAGAGCTAGAGAGACAAAGTAAATTAGAAAAGCGTTTAAAGAATGAAGCTGAAGAACATAGTTGGCTACAAACGAAAATTGCTGAAATAGCTACCATGTATCCTGAAGTGAAAAATGTACAGATGTTAGCGGATATGTTAATTATGAAGCTTGTTCCTATGGTAGGAGGTAGTGCGGGGATTTTTTATTTGAAGGAAGTGGAAGAAGGTCAGCAGTACATGAAAAAAAGGGCGGCCTATGCGCTATCGGATCAAAGCAATAACTTTGATCGCTTTGAGATTGGCGAAGGATTAATAGGTCAGTGTGCAGCTGAGCAGCGAACAATCTATTTAACGGATATTCCAGACAATTATGTTAAAGTGCATTCTGGAGTTGGTGTGACTTCACCTAAATATAGCATTATTTTACCAGTCAAATTTGAAGGTGAAGTTCTTGCTGTTATTGAAATTGCTTCAATACATTCTTTTAGTACTTCTCAAGTTAAATTGCTAGAAGAAATTATGAGCAACCTTGGTATTACAATGAATAGTATTGCAAATCGTATGAGAGTGGATAAATTATTACAGGAATCTCAAAGCTTAACTGAAGAATTACAAGCACAATCAGAAGAACTGCAAGTGCAACAAGAAGAATTACGTACAACGAATGAGAAATTGGAAGAGCAATACGAAAGTTCAGAATCTAAGAAAACGGAGCTAGAAAAAGTACGAGAGGCACTTGAAGAAAAGGCCCAACAGCTTGAGTTAAGCTCTCAATATAAATCAGAGTTCTTAGCAAATATGTCTCATGAGCTTAGAACGCCTCTTAATAGTTTATTGATTTTGGCGAAGATTCTCTCTGAGAATGGTGATGGCAATCTAACAGGTAAGCAGGAGGAATATGTCCGAACAATTTATTCTTCGGGTCAAGACTTGCTGCATTTAATCAATGATATTTTAGATTTGGCAAAAGTAGAATCTGGAAAATTAGAAGTTGTGCCAAAAGAGGTAGAACTTCAAAAGGTCCAAAATTTTGTGGAGCGACAGTTTGCTCCTATCGCTCGCCAAAAAGGTGTGAGCTTTACCGTAAAAGCTGAAGAGAATATTCCAGAATACCTGAGTACAGATGAACATCGATTACAACAAATATTAAAAAATTTACTTTCCAATGCCTTTAAATTTACTGAAAAAGGAAATGTGTCATTAGTCATTAAGAAAGTGAATGATTTAAAACCTATGTTCGCATTTTCTGTTACGGACACAGGAATTGGAATAGCGAAAGAGAAACAAGGTACGATCTTTGAGGCATTTAAGCAAGCTGATGGAACGACAAGCAGGCAATATGGCGGAACAGGCTTAGGACTTTCAATTAGTAGAGAAATCGCTTATTTATTAGGCGGTCATATCGATATACTCAGTGTTGAAGGAAAGGGTAGTACATTTACTTTGTATTTACCATATTATGAATCTATTGAAGTAGAGGAGAATTCTTCTGCTATTGCTGAAGTCGCAGCAACTTTTGATCAAGAGTTAGTAACAAGTATATCTTCAGACCATGAGGAGATAGCAATTCAACAACAATATATATCGTTACTGAAAGGTAAAAAAATTCTGATCGTTGATGATGATGTTAGAAATGTGTTTGCTTTAACATCAGCGCTTGAAAAGTACGAAATGGATATTAATTTTGCCGAAAGTGGCAAAGAAGCATTATTGGAGTTACGGGATAATCCAGATACCGACTTAATTTTAATGGACATTATGATGCCTGATATGGACGGCTTTGAGGCTATGAAGATTATACGTAAAAAGCCACAATTTGCATCACTTCCAATCATTGCTGTAACAGCCAAAGCTATGAAGCATAACCGAGATGAGTGTATTGAAGCAGGTGCATCCGATTATATAAGTAAGCCAATTGATTTAGATCAGTTGTTCTCACTCATGAATGTTTGGTTGTATAGAAAAAAAGAGTAGGTGAACATATTCAATAATATAGTTAGGAAACCAATTGATGAAATTGAAAAGATTGAAATAGATTTATTGCTTGAAGCTATCTACCGATGTTATGGCTATGATTTCAGGGGGTACGCTTTGCCTTTCATTCAAAGAAGAATTCATCATCGTGTGCGAAATGAGAAACTTCCAAGTGTATCGGCATTGCAGGAAAAGATATTGCATGATCCAGCAGTGATGGAAAGTATGTTTTGTGATTTTTCAATCAATGTAACAGAGATGTTTCGAGATCCTTCTTTTTTTAAAGTATTACGTACAAAAGTATTCCCAAGATTAAGGGATAAATCCACGATCCGTATTTGGCATGTCGGGAGTTCAACTGGTGAAGAAGTCTACTCGATGGCAATTCTATTATACGAAGAAGGGCTCTATGAAAAATCGAAAATATATGCTACTGATATAAATGAAAGCAATTTAAATAAGGCAAAAAAAGGTGTCTTTTCAATTGATGGAATGCAGCAGTATACTCAAAATTATTTTGAAGCGGGCGGAAAAAGGGCGTTCTCTGAGTATTATAAGGCCATCGGTGAACAAGTTGTTTTCCGTCCTTTTTTACAGACCAACGTAATATTTGCACAGCATAATCTAGTAACAGATCATTCTTTTAATGAGTTTGATATCATTATCTGTCGCAATGTCCTAATCTATTTTAGCAAAGAACTGCAAAATAAAGTACATCAGCTTCTCTATGAAAGCCTTAGCTTGGATGGCTTTCTTGGGTTGGGGAAAAGAGAGGGGATTAAATTTACTAGTCATGGAAACTGTTATGAAGAAATCGATGCAACAGAAAAACTGTACCGTAAATATAGATAGTACAAGTGTCAAAAAAGTAAATATATTAATGGTTGATGATCATCCAGAAAATCTACTAGCATTGGAAGCAGTACTTACATCTCCTAACTACAATTTGGTTAGTGCGACCTCAGGGAAACAAGCATTAAAATATATGCTTAAACAAGACTTTGCAGTGATTTTATTAGACGTACAAATGCCAGGGCTAAATGGGTTTGAAACAGCAAAACTAATAAAAATGCGTGAGAAAACAAAAAATATTCCAATTATTTTTATTACGGCTATTAGCCAAGATGTCGAGCATGTTCATCAAGGTTATTCCGTTGGGGCAATTGATTATATTTTTAAACCGTATGAGCCTGAATTGCTCAAACAAAAAATAAAGCAATTTGTAAAAATTCATCAAAACCATGAAGAACAGTTGATTCAAAATGAAGCTGAGAAAACAGCTGAAATTCAAGAAATAAACGAGAAGTTAGATCTGACAACCTTAGATTTACGAAGGTCAGAAGCGTTAGCAAAGGTAATAGGAGATACGATCCTTGATACCATTGTTACTTTTGATACGTATGGAAAAATATTATCAGTGAATAAAGCTATTAAAAGCATGTTCGGTTATTCATATGAAGAAGTTGTGGAGCATCAGATAGGGAGTCTGTTTCTTATTGATACAATAGAAAAAGAAGCCGAGTCAAAACAACTAAACATGTCGTTTATCAAGCAAGCAGGGGAACGAGTTTTCGAAGTTATCGCATTACGTAAAGATAAAAGTGGGTTTCCTGCAGATATACAAGTTGGGAAAACGACAGTAGAAGGTCATGAAATTTTTGTCTGCACAATTAGGGACATAACTGAACGAAAACAAATGGAGGAAGACAAAAAGCAAAAGTATATAGATATGGAAACGATTGTTCAAGAGAGGACAATGGAACTTCTAATAGCCAATGAAAAATTAAAGAATGAAATTGTTGAGAGAAAAAAAATAGCCGAGCACCTTTTAGCCTCTCAGGAGCGTTTTAAGAAGATTTTTGAGTCTAGCCCCAATTTACTAGCCATTTTTTCATTAGATGATAAATCATTTATTGATGTAAATGAGAGATGGATAGAATATACAGGTTATAGTAACGAAGAATTAAATTCTCTTAATTTGGGTTTGCTCTATTGTATAGAAGAATCAAATTGCCAAGACTTACAAACGCCGAGTCGTAATCAAAAAATCACTTATAAAACGAAAAGTGGACATATACGATCTGGTTTACTGTCAACTGAATTAATTACGCTACATTCTAAACAATGTGCTCTTATCGTTGTAACAGACATAACAGATAGAGTCCTATTAGAGAATGAAATGGCTAGGTTAGATCGACTGAACTTAATTGGTGAAATGGCAGCAGGGATTGCTCATGAAATTCGAAATCCTATGACGACTGTCCATGGTTTTTTGCAAGTAGCAAAGAGTAGCCGTGACCCTCTGAAATTAGAGATTGTTGATTTAATGTTGGACGAATTAAATAGGGCTAACTCTATAATTACGGAGTTTCTAAATTTAGCCAAAAATAAAGTAAGTGACAAAAAATCACAAAGTATTAATAATATCATTAAATCCTTATTTCCGCTTATTCAAGCAGAAGCTTTACGATCAAGTAAAGAAGCGATTCTTGAATTACATGAATGTCCTGATATTTATTTGGATGAAAAAGAGATTCGTCAAATTATTTTAAACATTGCACTTAATGGGCTTGACGCAATGACTTCTGGAGGAGAACTTGCAATTAGAACATATACGGAAAACAAAGATGTTGTCTTGGAAGTTCAAGATCAAGGAGAGGGGATCAGCCCAGACATTATTGAAAAAATAGGTACGCCTTTCTTTACAACTAAAGAAGAGGGCACAGGGTTAGGTCTAGCGATTTGTTATAGTGTGGCAGAACGTCATCAAGCTGAGATAGATATAAACACAGGGGATACGGGAACGATTTTTTCAATCCGCTTTAATTCATAAAAAAGAATGAAAGGAGGTAGAAGCATTGAAAACTAGGTCCATCTTCCTTATTATGTCTGTTATTGTGATTGCTCTTATAAGTTTTATTTCTAACCCCTTTGCTGAGGAAAAACCTAAAGTTACGGTTCTTCTCAAAGAACAAAAAACGGAGTATTGGGAAATAGTTGCAGCCGGAGCAGAGAAAGGGTTTCGTGATTTTGGAATCGACGGAGACGTACTCGCCCCAGCCAATGGAACAACAGAAGAGCAAATCGAGTTGTTAGAGAGAATTATTAAGGAGAGTCCTGATGTATTAATTGTTTCACCTATATATCCTGAATATCTGTTTGACTCATTAGATCCATTTATTGATAAAGGAATTCCTGTTCTGTTCTTAGATACGGATGCTTCGTGGAAGAATAAAACTTCTTATATCGGTACGGAAAATTATGATTTAGGTCGAAGGGCAGGTTCTTTATTAGGTTCCCAACTACAACCAGGTGATAAGGTCGCTATTCTTACTGGTGATGAAGAAATCCCGGTTGCTGGGGATCGAATGAGGGGAGCAGAAGTTAGGCTAAAAGAAGTGGGAATTAACGTAGCTGCTATTATTACCCAATTATCCAACGAACCTAAGCAGGTAAAAGAAGTAATGGAAACCATTTTAGAAGCTCATCCCGATTTGAAAGGAGTTGTCGCAACAACAGATGGGATGGCTTTGAGTGCTTTACATGTTATTCAAGACCACGGTCTTTCCATTCCTGTCACAGGTGCAGATGGAATAACAGAGATGGTTGAATTAATAGAAGAAGGAATATTATCAGGAACGGTCGCTCAAAATCCTTTTGATATGGGGTACTTAAGTGTTGAAGCTGCATCTAAGGTATATAGAGGAGAAACGATTGATCGAAATATAGATAGCGGTGTAGATATCATAGTAAAAGGGAATGCAAAGCAACGACTAGATTTTCTTCATAGTTTATTGAAATAAAATTAAGAACAAGAGCATTCAATTATGGATGCTCTTGTTCTTGTATGCAGTAGTGTGACCTACATCACACCGAAAATCCAGCTATTCCTGTACAATAGAGAGCAGCGATAGAGAGAAGTGAGGGGAACATATGAGCTTAGAGGATGAATTGAATCATGCTTTAAAGAAACTAAAGGATATCGAGTCTGCAATAAATGAATCATCTATTGTTGCCATAACAGACCAAAAAGGAATGATTCGATTCGCAAACGATAAGTTCTGTGAAATATCCAAGTATAGCCGCGAAGAATTAGTAGGGAAAGACCATCGGATTATTAATTCAGGTCACCATAGTAAAGAATTCATCCAATCATTATGGGAAACGATTACAAAAGGTGTAGTGTGGAAAGGCGAGTTTAAAAATAAAGCGAAGGATGGAACGTATTACTGGGTCAATACTACAATTGTACCTTTTCTAGATGAGGATGGTGTGCCTTATCAATACGTCTCTATTCGTCATGACATTACAGAAAGAAAACAAATTGAAGAACAAATGCAGTCTATGGCTTATTTAGACCCATTGACATTATTACCGAATCGAAACAAATTAAATAAGTGGCTTAGCGACTTGCAGATGGGTGATAAACTGAATGATCAGGTAGCCGTTTTATTTTTAGATCTTGATCGATTTAAATCAATTAATGACCAGTATGGACATACAATTGGAGATTTAGTACTAAAAGAAACGGGGCAGAGGTTACAAGACTGTCTACGTAAAACGGATTTTCTTACAAGGCAAGGCGGGGATGAGTTTGTAATCATTCTTGATAAAATTAAAAATAAACAAGAGGTAGTATCTATTATTCAAAAAATTGAAAATCAGCTATCATTGCCTTTTTGTATTCGAAATATAAATTTATCAGTGTCAGCGAGTATCGGTGTAAGTCTAGATTATATTACGGCTGAAAACAATAACTATCAAGAATTTATCGAAAGTTTATTGAAAGATGCCGATCATGCAATGTATCAAGCTAAACAACAGGGTGGACAAACGTATAGTTTTAGTACACCAAAGCAGAGTCTTGAAATGGAAAGGTACTATCAGCTTCAGCGAGAAGCAGCAATAGCACTAGATTCAAACGAATTTCACCTAGTATATCAGCCACTCGTTAATTTGAAAAATAGGGATGTTGAGGGGGCTGAAGCATTATTACGATGGAATAGCGCGAAGTTCGGGATGGTCAGCCCAGCTGAATTTATTCCCATCTTGGAAGAAATGGGTACTATCATTCCTATCGGTAGATGGATTATATCTTCTGCTTGCATTCAATTAAGAAATTGGCAAAAAAGCGGCTATTATTTGCGAAAAGTTTCTGTAAATGTATCACCAGTACAGTTTCGAGATGAATATTTTGTAAGAGATTTAAAATATATTCTTGATGAAACGAAGGTAGATCCATCTTACTTAGAACTTGAAATTACAGAAGGGGTTCTACTTAATATAGAAGCAGCAAGAAAAACGTTATTTGAATTAAAGCAGTTAGGAGTAAATATTTCGATTGATGATTTTGGAACTGGTTATTCATCATTAAGTTATTTGAAACATTTACCAGTTGATACAATCAAAATTGATAAATCATTCATACATGAGTTAGATGTTGACGGTGAAATTATTATTAATACGATTATTACTATGGGTAAAAACTTAGGCTTTAATGTCATTGCTGAGGGGATTGAAAATGATAGGCAGGTAAAATCGCTCCAGCAACAAAATTGTGATGTAGGTCAAGGTTATTTCTTTAGCAAGCCAGTCCAGGCTCATCAATTCCAAACTTATATGAAGACGTATCATCTAATAAATGACTAACTGATGAACATTTTTGTTCTGTGATTTTAGTCACCTCCGAACGTTTTATCTTTTGTTAAGCTTAGAAAAACGAGTATTGATGTAGGAGGGGATTGATATGAACATTGATTATAAAAAAAATCCATTTATCGTCATTTGGGAAGTGACGAGAGCGTGCGCATTGAAATGTTTACACTGCAGAGCTGAAGCACAACATCTCCGCGATACTAGAGAGCTTTCTTTTGAAGAGGGAACGAATTTAATCGATCAAATCTATGAGATGGGAAATCCCTTGCTTGTTTTTACAGGTGGAGATCCGTTAATGAGAGAAGATTTATATGACTTAATTGATTATGCTGTGAAAAAGGGTGTACGTGTGTCCATGACTCCTAGTGCAACCCCAAGAGTCACAAAAAAAGCGATGGAGAAAGCTAAAGCTGCTGGTCTATCGAGGTGGGCGTTTAGTTTAGATGGCCCTAACAAAGAGATACATGATCATTTTAGAGGGACTAAGGGCTCGTTTGATTTAACGATGAAAGCAATACGACATTTGCAAGATTTAAACATGCCTATTCAAATAAATACGGTTGTTTCTCATTATAATGTAGGTGAACTTGAGAAGATGGCTGAACTTATGGAACAACTACAATCTGTACTTTGGAGTGTATTTTTTCTTGTTCCGACAGGGCGGGCTTCTAATATGGAACCCGTTTCCCCAGAAAAACATGAACAAGTGTTACATTGGCTTGCCGAATTAAAAGAAACAGCAACATTTGATATTAAAACAACAGAAGCGCCTCATTTTAGAAGAGTACTTATGCAAAGAGAATCAATGAAAGCAAAGGGGGACGGGCAGAGAAAGAGAAGACAAGATATTTTAGGTCGCGCTCCAAAAGGAGTAAATGACGGGAACGGTTTTGTTTTTATCTCTCATACAGGTGATGTATTTCCGAGTGGATTCCTTCCAATTCATTGTGGAAATGTGAGGACCGATTCTTTGGCAGCCATATATAGTGAAAATCCGGTGTTTAAGCAATTACGTGAGCCTGATCAATTTAAGGGGAAGTGTGGAGTTTGTGAATACCGACATCTGTGCGGTGGTTCAAGGGCAAGAGCTTATGCTGTTACCGGAGACTATTTACAAGGTGAACCATATTGTATCTATATTCCAAAACAAAAGAATGAATTAATAGAAACCCAGTCACTTTAATTTGAAGTGACTGGGTTTTTAAGGTCTGATTATTAAATGATGATGATACTAACAATGAAAAAGACAATACCATTCAAGATTTCAATCATTCCTATCTTCATTGGTTTCATTTGTTGTTTCCTGGAAGTGACCCAGTCTTTTATTGCTCCTGGTAAAAACGCAAAGACTAACATGGGAGTTCCAAGTAAAAAAGGAATGAGCAATAGGAGAGCATGATACGTGTGGGACAATTTTTTAAAACGGGCATTTTTTCGTTCGCGAATGAGAGATTTTACATAAAAGGCACTTCCCGTAAAATAAACCGTAACAAATATTAGTAGGAAGATAGCATTATTGAAATCTCCTTGACCAAGAATTGAAGCAGCGACTCCACCTAATGCAAACGTGATAATTCCACTAAGATTATTCCATAGGCTTCGTTCGTTTCGAGCCCTAATAAAATAAACATTTATGATAAGTAAAGGAATAAGAAAGATGCCAATTAATAGTAAAACGGGAGTTAACCAGATGACGGGTAGTAAAAAGATAGTAGCAATGATTGAATATCTAACAAGCCATGGCATCATTTCTGTTTTCATTTTATGGTTTCGAATGATGTTTAATAACGGCGTAGATGCTAGAAATAAAAAGAACCAACCAATTAGAAATGGAATGTGCAATAGAACTGGCCCAAAGATAGCAACTGCTAATAAATATGGTAAGAAAAACATCAGCCACGTACCATGTTCTTTTGGCAAAATCAATTTAACTTTTTGTCTGTTTCCTTGCATTGTATCTATATATTCATTTGTAACCATACGAGCACTCCTTTTGTAAGTATATGTTAACTATAATTAAAATAAATAAATTAGACTGTTAAAACGGTCACAGATAGGTAAATTAGTAGTGTTATAAGTAACGGAGAACATGATGTTATCAAGAGGTTAGTTGAGAGGGAAAGTCATCCATAAATTAACATTATGCGTTATAATAAAGAGGCAAACCAATTCATGAATGTTAAAAAAAGGATGTGGTTCCATGACTGAAGATAACACGAAAGCTAACGTACAAGCTCAGTTTGGAAAAAATGCACGTAACTATGTAACGAGCAATACACATGCTAAGGGAGAGGACTTACAAAAGCTTCTCGAAATCTCCCATGTAAAAGGCGCCGAAAAATGCCTTGATATCGCTACAGGAGGAGGCCATGTCGCCAATGCATTCGCCCCAGGTGTTAAAGAGGTGGCTGCATTAGACTTGACTACAGAAATTCTTCAGGCAGCAAAAGGATTCATCGACTCTAACGGTCATACAAATGTTACGTTTGTTCAAGGTGATGCCGAACGTTTACCATTTGATGATAGTAGTTTTGATGTTGTAACATGTAGGATTGCTGCACATCATTTTCCTAATGTTCTTGCTTTTATAAGTGAAGCATTCCGGGTCGTGAAAGCGGAAGGGACGTTGTTATTTATAGATAATGTAGCCCCAGAACGAGATGATTTTGATTCTTTTTATAATAAAATTGAAAAAGATCGAGATCCTAGTCATTATCGTGCTTGGAAGAAATCAGAGTGGTATAAAATGATAGAAGAAGCTGGCTTTGAAATTGACGAATCTTATCGATTTAGAAAGCATTTTAATTTTAATAATTGGTGTAAGATGATGAATCTTGCACCAAAGAAGCAAAAGGCTTTAACTAATTACATGATTAACTCATCCAATGAATTACATGATAAATTCCGTTTGAAGATTAACGATGGGAAGGTCGAGTCGTTTATGGGAGAGTCTATCTTAATAAAAGCGATCAAACCCCAAAAGTAAAATAAACGGGGTTATCCCTGGTCAATAAGTAGACCTTTGGGATAACCCATTTCATCTAGAAATCTTTTACACCTTTTATATACGTATAGATGCTATGATTTCCTCTTAATGTATCTGTTTGAATGCCAAATGTATCTGCGTCTTTAATATGCTGATAATGATACGTTTGATCTGATAATGGACTATAAATAGATTTTGGGGGTAAAAGCGGTACAATATCATAAATATTAACGAATCGGTAGCTTTCTTTAACAGACTGTTTAAATGTTTTTGCAAATTCTGGATCTCCAACTCTAGGACTCGCGAAGTTATATAGAGAAACGTTGAAGCCGTGTTTTGACAAGTCAAAAGCACACAATGTTGCAATGGCAGCACCTAAGCTATGTCCTGTAATGTAAACCTTCTTTTTTAAAGGGATTTGTTCAATGATGTCGATTATGTCATCTCTACATGATTGATAAATAGATGAAAAGCCCTCATGAACGAGAAAGGTTTCTTTCGTATACGGGAATGGAACTTGTGATACTTCAGCATCGACTATCCAATCTGGATTAGAGTCTGTTCCTCGAAAAGCAATGATGACACTCTTTTTGGATTCCAAAATAAATCCAAACCATTCTCTAATACCAATCGCATTTGCTTTTACATTTGCTAGTAATTTGTATCCTTTTGGAATTGTAAAATCACCGTCATTGGTATATTGGAAATACGTTTGTAAACAGCAATTTGCTAAGAACAATGGAAGTTGCTTTTTAATTGAATACGTTTGAGTCATATGTTGTTCCTCCTGAAAAAGCTGATACATTAACATATGTGCGAATGACCATTTACGACCCACATTAGACTTGCTAAATTTTCATTATTGCCATAGAATACGATAAATTTTCACCTCGATTGGTCACAAAATCCCAAAGGTAAACGAGGAAAGCCCCGTACAAGTAGCAGAGGGAACTGAAAAGGTCGCTTGTCACCTTTTCAGTTCCCTACAAATAGCACGGGGTTTTCTAATTAAACTAGATGATGAGAAGTCATCCGTATTTAATGACAGATACGGAATTAGTGAAATCAACTCTATACAATCATATAGATCATGCCGTTTTCCCGTCACTAGCAGCTCAAAAAAAGATCGAAACAGAACTCGATTTTTATCGTCAGAAATTAGACTTTATCCATGTTGTTGCTCATGAAGTTAGAAATCCTTTAACTGTAATCAAGTCATTTGCAACCATTCTTAAATCGGAGTTACCAGATCCAGATATCCAAGCAAAACTAAGTTTGATAGAAGACTATTCGGTTGCGATTGACCACGAAATCCATCACATTATTCAAACGGAACAAATGCTAACGATTGATACTTTTTGGAAAACAAAATTAATAAAAGCTTTGCCTTCAATAAAAGAAGTTGTAGAAGTGATGAAAATTAAAGCACGTACACAAAATATTGAGCTTGTTTCAAACTTAGAAGTTCCACCGAATACAATTATTAACGGTAATTTAATGGGCATTAAATTAATTATATCTAATTTACTTAGTAATGCGATTAAGTATAGTCATGAAGGCGAAACGGTTACAATTGATAGTTTCATTAAGAATAATCATTTGTACATACATATAATAGATAATGGTGTTGGAATGACTCCTGAAAACTTAGAAAGATTGTATCAAAAGTACCAAAAGATTAATCAAGAAGTGGCTGGCCAAGGAATTGGCTTGTTTATGGTATATCAAATTGTCAAACATTTTAAAGGAGACATTGATATTGTTAGTGAGGTAGGAACAGGAACAGAAGTTAATTTATCTTTTCCCTTAAAAGGTTTTTTGAGAAGGCATTTGCATTTTTCGCAAATGCTTTCTTTATAATCACTCTCTTTTAGAGCTGACAATTACTAAAATGAAAAAGGAATAACAAGATACGAATAATCATTTTTTGTAAGCGTTAACAAAAATATGTAAATCGAATATTGACGAATGAATATTTTTAATTTTACGTTCTTTTATATTGTTATATAGCAATAGATGCCCTATAATTCAAATTAGTAAGAAATGTAAAAAATTTAATGTGTTAGGGGGAGTCTATGTGAGTGATTTAATCAATTGGTTGAATGGTGTTTTGTGGAGCACTCCAATGATTATTTTTTGTCTAGGCGTTGGTTTATTGTTTTCTATTTTTACTCGTTTTTTACAAGTTAGACACGTAAAAGATATGGTACGGCTAACGTTCCGTGGCAAGAGTTCATCGGCAGGAATTTCATCATTTCAGGCTTTGGCCATCGCACTTTCCGGTCGAGTCGGTACCGGTAATATAGCGGGTACGGCAACGGCAATTGCGTTTGGAGGACCAGGGGCGGTTTTTTGGATGTGGATGATTGCTTTTATTGGTGCATCTAGCGCATTTATTGAATCTACTCTTGCGCAAATGTACAAACAAAAGCAAGATGGGCAATATCGAGGTGGTCCAGCTTACTATATTGAAAAAGGAATAGGGTGGAAATGGTACGCTGTTATCTTTGCTGTTGCAACTTTACTAGCAATGAGCCTTCTTATGCCAGGTATTCAATCTAATTCCATTGCAGTTGCTGTGGAAAATGCATTTTCAGTTAACACTTATATTACGGGTATTATTTTAATTGCTATTATTGGTATTATCATTTTTGGTGGAGTAAAACGAATTGCAAATGTAGCACAGTTTGTCGTTCCTTTCATGGCAGTTGCATATATCTTGCTTTCATTGATTATTGTGTTAGTTAATTTTACTGAGTTGCCAGCTGTGATTGGTTTGATATTTAGTAGTGCATTTGGTGCAGATGCTGCGTTTGGTGGAATTATCGGTCTTGCTATTTCATGGGGCGTTAAACGTGGTATCTACTCAAATGAAGCAGGACAAGGAACAGGTCCACATGCAGCTGCGGCGGCTGAGGTTTCCCACCCAGCTAAACAAGGGCTCGTTCAATCATTCTCTGTTTATATTGATACACTTATAGTTTGTTCGGCAACAGCATTTATGATTCTCTTTACAGGCATGTACAATGTAGAAAGTCCTAATGGGGGATATATTGTTAATAACATTAGTGAAATTCCAGCGGGAGCAGGTTATACACAAGCTGCAATTGAATCTGTCCTTCCTGGATTTGGAGCTTCCTTTGTTGCGATTGCTTTGTTTTTCTTTGCCTTTACAACAATTATGGCGTATTACTACATGGCCGAAACAAATGTAGCGTATTTAATACGCGGGAAATATAAAAAGTATGGTATATTCCTACTGAAAGTGGTTCTACTTTTAGCGGTATTCTTTGGTGCTATCAGAGAGGCAGATTTGGCATGGGCACTTGGTGATGTAGGCTTAGGTTTAATGGTTTGGTTAAACTTAATTGCGATTTTAATCCTTGCAAAGCCTGCTTTGCGAGTGTTAAAAGATTATGAGCAACAGAAGAAAGAAGGAAAGGATCCTGTGTTCGATCCTAAGAAATTAAACATAAAAAATGCCGATTATTGGGAGTTTGAATACGAAGAGGATCAAAAGAAGAACAAAGATAAGCTTTCTAGTTAATCTGAATAATAAAGTGACTTAAAAATTAAACCCGACTTCTGGTAATTGAAGTGCACCCTGTCAAGTAGACAGTGGAAATAATTAAAAATGATCTAAGCGGCTTTAGCTCTATATTCCATAGGGCTAAGGCCGTTTAATCGTTTTTGGTATCTATCATGATTATAAAAATGGATATATTCATCTATCGCAAGAGAAAGTTCCTCAAATGTCCTATACTTATGTAAATAATACTTCTCACATTTCAGTGTTCCAAAAAAAGATTCCATTGGTCCATTATCAATACACCGACCAACTCGTGACATACTTTGTGTCATCTTCGCCGCGTCTATCTTACGCTTAAATCCTTTTGAGGTGTACTGGAACCCACGATCACTATGGATAAGTGGATGTTCTTCATCTAATAGTACTGTTGCTTGGTCAAGCGTTTTGAATACAAGTTGATTATTATTGGAATGTCCTAAAACATAACTTACAATTGATCCATCATAAAGGTCACGAATCGCACTTAAATAAGCCTTCTTAGATTGGCCATATTTAAATTCTGTAACGTCCGTTACCCATTTTTCATTTGGTTTTTCGGCTGTAAATTCACGATTTAATATATTGTCTGCGACATGTTGAGGTGTAGAGCGTTTATATTGCTTCTTCTTGACACGAATGACCGAGCGTAATCCAGCCACTTTCATCAACCGATAGATTCTTTTATGATTAAGCTTTTCCTTAAACTGCCTATTCATGTGAAGGGTCATTTGACGATAACCAAAGATGCCATCAACTTTTTCATGGAGAGTTTTCATCTCTTGGGTGATTTCTTTATTCAGTATTTCTCTGGATGAAGGAGTACGATTGATCCACTTATAATATGCAGATCGTGCGATACCGGCAATTTCACAAAGTAAACTAATGCTTAAACCTTCATTCTGGTGAAGTTCTTGAATAGCGACATACTTATCCTCAAACCGGATTTGGCTTATTTTCGCCTCCTTTCGATCTCCTCTAACTTTTTTAAAAATAAGTTCTCTGCACGTAACCGTTCATTTTCTCTTTCTAATTTTTTCATTTGAAGGTTGATTTTCTCTTCTGGAGTCAAGCTAGTTTCTTCTTTCTTATTACCACGTTTATCTATTAGCGCTTCATCTCCGCCATCTTCATACTTCTTAACCCATTGATAGACTTGTTGATAAGAAACATTATAAGTATTAGCTGCTTTTTGATAATCTTTTCCGTTCCCCAAGCAATCAAGTACAATTTGTATTCGTTCTTCCCAAGTCGTTTTTCTTCCCTTAATCATAGAGCTCGTCCTTCCTTGTGACGTATCTTTTAATTCTCTATGACTATTATACTTCCTAATCCACTTATTGAGGACAGACTTATCCGATAGTTCGTACTTTCTTGTAAGTTCCCGAAGCGAGCATTTTCCAGATTGATAATCTGTTATTGCGGCAAGCTTTAGTTCTTTGGAGTACTTTTTCCATGTAGAGGATTTTTTAAGACCTTCTGATCCATATTTATCGAATTTACGTCTCCATTCCATAATGGTAGATTTATGCACATTATAAATTTTGGTGATTTCATTTAATGAGTATTGTCCACCCTCACATACTTCCAAAATTTCTAATTTATCTTCTGCAGAGTAACCTCTTTTAGGCATGAAAAATACTCCCCTTTAAAGTAGCAGATTTTTATTTTTTAATCTGTCTACCTAAAGGGGAGCATATCATAATTTTACTAGAAGTCGGGTTTTGTAATTAGGTTTCTAAAATGTGTTCCATAGACTCACGAAGAGTTTTGACAGAATGATCAAATTGTTTTTTTTCTTTGTCGTTCAATTCAATTTCTAAAATGTTTCGAATCCCGTTACGATTAATAATTGCTGGTACTCCGATGTAAATATCGTCATGTCCGTATTCGCCAGTAAGGTAAGCAGATATAGGGAGGACGCTATTTTCGTTTTGTAAAATGGCTTTCGTAATTCGTACTAAAGACATACCAATTCCGTAATAAGTTGCTCCTTTTCTTTCGATAATATGGTAAGCCGCATCACGAACATTTTCGAAGATTTTATCTAGTGCTTCAGTGTTATAGGTGTCATTTCTTCCTATATAAGATTCAAGTTTATCAATTCCGATTGTTGTATGGCTCCAAACAGGTAATTCTGTATCTCCATGTTCACCGATAATATATGCATGGATGTTTCGTGGGTCAATTTCAAAATAGTCTCCTAACATATAGCGTAATCTAGCTGAATCTAATGTAGTTCCAGAACCGATAACACGCTCTTTTGGTAAGCCAGATTCTTTCCAGGTTACATAAGTCATAATATCAACTGGGTTTGTTGCTACTAAGAATATTCCATCAAAACCGCTTTTCATAATGTTACCGACTATTTGTTTAAAGATCGTAGTATTTTTTGCAACCAAATCTAGTCTTGTTTCTCCAGGTTTTTGAGCTAGACCAGCTGTAATGACAACGAAGTCTGCTTGTTGGCAGTCTTCGTACGTGCCACTCCACACTTTCATAGCAGTTGGTGCGAATGGAAGACCGTGATTAAGATCCATTGCTTCTCCTTCTGAACGTAATTCATTTACATCTATAAGAACCAATTCTTCAACAACACCTTGGTTAATTAAAGAGTATGCATAGCTACAACCTACTGCGCCTGTACCGATAAGAACAACTCGATTTACTGTTCCATTCATAATAATTACCTCCTACTTTAACTAACTTTATCAATGACTTACTAGTGAATTTCTATTTAAAGTATAACACCCTTATGTGAAGTTTTTCACATAAGGGTGTGGAGAAATTGTGAATTTAATCACAAGTAATGTTAAGTATTTCATTATTTATTTCGGAGTTATTGATGAAGGGTTAAACTAACTTAGTTTTTGTTTTGAGCGGATTTTGTGAAAGGCTAGTTAAAATCTTGTGTGAACTAGAGGGGAGTTATTTAGAAGCAGCTATAAAAGGGAAAGACAAATTTTTTCTTTCTGTTTAGTCGTTAATAAATGGAGTGTTTTATGGTGATAATTTTCTATTATAGAAGAAAGAAGGTTAATTTTAAAAAATGTTGCTCTAAGGTTTGAATTTTGTTTACGATTGTGGTAAATTATTAAATCTCAGCGAAAAATTTTTCAGATCTTGTTTTTTTAAAAAGGATATTGCGCAGAATGTTATGTTGTGTTATAGTAATTCTTGTTCTTGTGATTCGACATTTTTTGTGTGTTGTTTTTGGAAAAACACAAAACAATGTTGCATAGAATAGATTGTTGTGTTAATATGATGAATGTCGCTGATGAATGAGTGGCGGACGAGTTCTTTGAAAACTGAACAAAAGCCAAGCGAAATAATAGAGATATATGATATCTCGTCAAAGATATTTTCTTTAGAAAATATCATCTTTAATTTATTGTGTTGCTAGCGTAATGCAAATTGAGCTAATCAGCTTACCATTTTTATGGAGAGTTTGATCCTGGCTCAGGACGAACGCTGGCGGCGTGCCTAATACATGCAAGTCGTACGACAGAAGTCGGGTATCAGAGGCCAGAGATCAGAGTGAATGATCTCGCTAGGAAGTAAAAGCATCTTGAATGACTTTTATCTGACTTCCGGTTTCCGATACCTGACTTCTGGAGTGGCGGACGGGTGAGTAACACGTGGGCAACCTGCCCTGTAGATCGGGATAACACCGAGAAATCGGTGCTAATACCGGGTAATAGAGTGAACGCGCATGCGTTTACTCTCAAAGATGGCTC
>NZ_JBWQTU010000030.1:0-26546 GCF_056619925.1 Halalkalibacter sp. HAAS-P013 | reverse complement strand
CGTCATAAGAGCAAGCTCTTAATCAGTCCGCTCGACTTGCATGTATTAGGCACGCCGCCAGCGTTCGTCCTGAGCCAGGATCAAACTCTCCATAAAAATGGCAAGCTGATTAGCTCAAATGCATTACGCTAGCAATGCAATAAATTAATAAATCAAGGATGAAATTTGCCCTATCGGGTAAATTTCTTTGACGAGATATCATGTATCTCTATTACGCTTGGCTTTTGTTCAGTTTTCAAAGAACTCATGATCACCACTTATCAGCGACGACATTTATTATCTTAACATAACTTTCAGTTCTATGCAACACCTTTTTCTTAAAAAAGTTTTTGATCAAAAATCAATGTTGCAAAACCCCAAAGTTTTAATTAAGTTTTTATCGGCTGTAATCAGCGACAAGTAATAATATATCACAAATTAAAATTCTGCGCAACAATAAATTTAATTTTGTTTTTTGCGGCTAGATTTAATAATCTATCATAATCCTACCTTACTTGCAATACCCAAACTATTAAATTCATCACACTTGTATTCTCCTACTACATATCACCACCTCACTAAGTAAACCAGACCTAATATCTCACTAGTTGAAAAGCTCTTCCTTTTTTACATCTTAAAGGACTCGACTTTAAACGATAAGTTATATAAAGATCCATATTCCTTCCTATATAAACAGCGTCTTACTACTAGTCATAAGCACTTATCTCTTAAACTTACAATTTATATTAGAAGCCAAACAACATCTCACAAACAAAAAATCAGATTATAATCCTTTGCAAAGAACCAAAAAAATGAATAACCAGCAAACCCACAAGCAATACAACCAACTCAAACGAATGGACATATAACAAAATACACGACAAGGAAGTATGGCTAATTCCCTCTACCACTTAGCCACCCATTATATAAAGTGTTAGGTAATTTACCACACAATCATTAATACACTAATAAGCACTTAAAACAAACGTCTCCGAAAGTAACTACCTGCTCATATTTCTCCTGTTTACTCTCCGATACCGAATTGCAAATGTATTAAATACATTCTCCCATAATAAAACCTCTTATAAACAATCATCCCATTGGGAAATCACATACCAATCCTCCATCAATCGTTGATAGACAATCTCATTTTAATACTGTCCACATCAGCATCAAAATAAGACTCAATTGTTTCACCCATTACATTATGTCCCCCGTAAACGACATCCCCAAATCCTCATTATAAAAGCGAGCTTCCATTCCCATTTGTCGGAGGCGGATCCATCTGATCCCCCCTCTGGATATTCTATTGAAAAACCAAACCGTTCATTGTTGTACACAACATATTTCATCTGCTCTTCTTCAGGAATGGTTCTTTTTCAACATCCTGCACGCTCAACTATGAACTCTTCTACGCCAAACTTCAAAAAATCATATACTTAAAGAAAAAAGCCTACTAAATAGCAGCAGACTTTAATGAATTTTTACATTTATTCTTCTTCCATCATTTCGAACAATCTCTATAAACACCCGAGAAGGTCTTCTAAGCAACTGCTGCTACACAACACCTCTACTCATATCACCCTTCACAATCTCAACCACACCTCATACGTTTACAGGATGATCTTAATTCGTAACATTAACAGGAATTTTCAATTCATTTAATCTAGATCCGTCTTTTGCACTTTCTTCAAAAAGGATCACTCTTCCTGAATAATTTGCGACGTCATCCAATTCAATAATGATCTCAAACTCTCCCCATCCAGGAGCACCTTCAGTAGCTGTCGTAAACCCTTCATCTAGAATATAGTGTCCATCTGCAAATTCGTATAGGATCGTTCCTTCATAAACCCGGGCTAATCCTCGTACAATGATACGGTCTTTCACTTCAGTGTCTGGGGCGGGTTCAAAAATTTTGAAAGCTACGTTTTGCAATACGACTTCGCGTGATTTTTTTTCATCAACCCATAGGTAACTTTCAGGGTCGTTTGCGACGATAGGGTCACCGGTATAAAGTTGGCCAAGCAACGTTTCGCCAACCCTACCTTCAACTAAGATTTGAGTTCGCTCAAATCCGAATTGCTGCATAACCATGGCAATCTGTTCAGCAAACATCAGTTCACCACTTGAGCCTAGATTACTTTCCCGAATCTCTTTTGAAAAACTCACATGCGCGATCCCATCTATGTCTTCAACATATTCGATGATCACATCTGAATCGATTAATCCTGTTAATTCTTCGTGTTCAGGTCCGTTGACCCAAGCTCCTAGAGCAGACTTCGCCACATTCTCTCCTTTTCTAACAGATAGCTCTTTTTTAATCCGGTAAGTGTCCATTAAGTCATTGTCAGAGAAGTAAAGGACGACTTGGTGGGTTTCACTCTTTTCTTCAGGTGTAGGGGCTAAATTCGTTTCATCAACAGATGGTTCATCACTGAGCTCTTCCTCTTCTTCAGGAAGACCTTCTTGTTCTTCGTTTTCTCCTTGATCTTCTGAAGGGGGGGTTATTTCCTCTTCACTAGGTGGATTAGGTGAATTTTGTTCAGAAATATCTTGTACGCAAGCGCTTAAGATTAAGAGGCTTACAACCATCAGTATTATACAGGTCAACATTTTCTTCATCTAGATAACCTCCTTGTATATGATAAGGATCACCTTTCTTCATACTTGCTTGAATGGCTTACTTAAACTATAGTTACCTTTTGTATCATAGACATTTAAGAAATGTAACATTTTTGTTACTTACGTGTATGGTAGAAACAAGTGTATGCAGGTTCCTTGATTTGGTACGGTATTAATCTCAATCCTTCCCTTATGCATCTCAACCATTTGCTTGACAATGGTTAAGCCTAACCCGCTTCCTTCTTGATTCCATGCCGTTGCATCCTGGGAACGGTAAAAAGGTTCAAAAATATGAGGTAGATCTTCTGAAGAAATTCCCATTCCTTGATCACATACGCTGATCTTCATTTGCTCTTGCTCTTTTTTAATACTAATGTTTACACTTTGACCTTCGGGAGAATATCGAATCGCATTCAAAACCAGATTATCGAGTCCCAACAGAAACAAGGCTCGATTGACAACTACGTCGAATAGCTCGAATTCAAATTCCAGGATGATTTGTTTACATTGTGCAATATGTTGAAAGGACTGTTGAAGATGATGCTCGATTTCTTGAGTAGATAGTTTTTCTTTTTGAAGATGTTTATCCTCTATACGATTCATTTGTAACAATTGCTCAACCATTTGTTTCATTTTTTGAACTTGAAACGATAGATCCTGTACAAAATCACGATAGGTTTCTTCATTCCCACGTACATATGGTAAATTCTCAAGAATAAGATGCATCGTGGTCAAAGGAGTTTTCAATTCATGTGAGGAAGTGCTCAAAAATCGCCGCTGTCTTTCATCATATAGGTTTAATTCTTCAACCATTTTTTGGATCGTATCACTTAACTCTTTAATCTCATCACGGCGCTGATGTTTGAAGGAAAAAATCCGTTTTTGCGGCGTGATGTTATTTAAATGAATAATCATTTGCCGGATTGGCTTTGAAAACCAGGTTGAGACAAAATATGATATAAAAAAGAAAGCCAAAACAGCAAATAGAAGTACTTGAACCATCCAGTTCTGAAAAGATTTTAATTCAGTGTACAGCGGATCAGCTTCCTGAACCATTAATAAATAACCATCCCTTTCTCCTGTCTGAAAGGGCAGTAAAGTATGTTGAATATAGCCGTACGTTTCTGTTTCGGAAAAGAGAGAAGTAGGAACAGTATCTTGACCTAATATTGTCAGATTTAACGTTGTGTTTGGTTTAAGCTGCCGAAAACTATCTGCATACACTTTCTTGTCCTGATCTAACATAATCAATCGGCTGTTTAACTGTTCGCTGTATGTTTGAAGGTAACCGGTACTTCGGTTGGGCGAATAAGGATAGGTGTCTATTAATGTACCCAGAATGGAAGAACCCTGAGCGATAGATATTTGTTCATACCCCATTTGTAGACGTTGTTCATACGTTGTCACTACAAACAAATATACAATAAGACAGACCATCACAAATACGCCGGAAAAAACCAACCATAATTGATAGTGGATTTTCATGACTTTCCACCAAACCGGTATCCAAGGCCTCTCACAGCATGGAAATATTTCCTACCTGTAAGATTCATTAATTTTTTTCGTAATCTACTGATGGTGACATCGACCGTTCGTTCATTATACTCGAGTAAACCGCCCCAAACCTGTTCATATAAAAATTCACGCGAATAGACATTATCCGGTTTCTTCATTAAAATTTCCATCAACTTATACTCATTGGCTGTAAGGGAAATGGTTTGGTCTCTGAATAAGATAAGTAACTTCTCACGGTCTAATTGGAGTTCCTCATATTGAAGCCGCTGCACCACACGTTGTTCATTACTCGTTGTTTCATTTCTTCTTAATAAAGCATGAATTCTTGCTAATAATTCTCGCGGATCAAACGGCTTAACGATATAATCATCTGCCCCAAGCTCTAAACCGATGACCTTATTAAAAATTTCACTTTTGGCAGTAATCATCATAATGGGAACATTTGATTCCTTTCGTATTTGTTTACAAAGTTCTAAACCGTCTTTTTTTGGTAAAGTCCAATCTAATAAAATCAGATCATAGGCTTTATTGGAATATGCTGCCCATCCCGCTTCACCATCATATTCTATATCTACATGATAGCCTTCTCGTTCAAGAAAAAAAGCGATATTTTTAGCTAAAATCTTTTCGTCCTCGACGAGTAGAAATTTCTTCATTCTATTCCCCCCTGTTAATTACATTATGCCTAATGTTGAATCAAATTTATATCAGGATTTACCATTTTTCAATGAAATAATAGATTGTGATTTATGAAAAACGTCCATACGAACCAAGCACAAAGGTCGAGTCTCTCCCCACTATCCCCCTTAAGAGATTTTATAGAGGGCACTGAAAAAGGTTGATTTGTACCTTTTCAGTGCCCTCTAAGCAATGTGCGGAGCTGCTGCCTTTTTTTGAAAAGCCTGCTATGAGCGGGTTTCTCATAGCAGGCGCGCAGCATGCGGAGCCATTGCTACTTTATCGAGGCACTCAAAAAAGGTTGATTTGTACCTTTTCAATGCCCTCGGTTTCACAGGCAAAGGAGCCTGTGTACTTGCGTTAGACGCATTCGGCGCTGGTATTGGTGCTGCAATACTTAGTTATTCACTCGTTCTAACTAGCTTTTTCATTTCATTAATGAGCGGATTATTTCTAATCATGGGCATGTATTTTGGCTTTACTTTATCAAAAAGAAAATGGAAACAACGACTGGGATTTTTCCCACCGCGTATCCTCATCACTATTGGAGTACGGAATTTCTTTGACTCGTGTTCTAATTCCACTCCTTTTCTTCTGTAGATAATTCACCCTATCTCAACACTTCCATTCCCCTTCACAAACTCAAGTATCTCACGCCAAATAATATCCTCTGTCATCTTCAATTTCCTCGGTTCAGTTAAATAACGCAACGTCAACTTAATATAACCGTCTTTAACCATAACGGAAACGGCTGGTGTTAAGTCTTGAGAATGGAGCATATATTTTTTCGAAGCTTCTTGGACTTTGTCCCTAGCTTCTGTAGAAATATGCTCTGTATGTTTGTTCAAAATCGTTTCAAACTGAGCTTTTGCTGCTTCCCACTCACTTTCGAGTGTCAGCCGAACGTCGATTTCATTCCACACATAACCGAACCCCTTACTCGCATTAGAAACAGCATGTGTAAAGAGATAATTATTCGGAATGTGAACAACCTTCCCTGTGCTTTGTTCTCCTTCTACCTTTGACGTTACTTCCATCATCACAAAATGAAAGATTTTTTGATCGATCACATCTCCCGCACGATCATTGACCACCACGCGGTCCCCCACTTCAAAGGGCTTTTGAATCACAATAATGAGCAATGCAGCGATGTTTGTAAAAATTTCTCTCAGTGCAATTGCAATCCCCGCCGAAATGAACCCAACATAGATCGTTAAATCAAGCCTCGCTTCAGACCATAACATAACAAAAATCACAACCAGAATGACAGAATGTAAATAATAGAATCTTTTACGCGTGACGTAATACAGACTATTATCTTTTATCGTTCTATGAAGAAGCTTATTTGTAAGCCTCACAACCTTATAGTAAATAAGTAAAATCACGAATGATAAACAGGCTTTATAAATAATTGGGTTTGCCTGAAAATAGTGAATAACCTCTTGCATCTTTATCTCGTCCCCCAATTTTCTAGTTCTAATGAATAACGATTTTCGCTCTATAGATTCTTAAGTGTCCCTTACTCAACCTTTATAAATCGCCATATACCTTCAAATATTTTTGCCTCATGAAAAGAAAGAAGCAAAACCAAGATTACCGGACCTAAAAATAACCCAATAAAGCCAAACAGTTGTAACCCTACAAATAATGAAATAAGCGTCGCCAATGGATTCAAACCTAAGCTTGATGACAGTACTTTTGGTTCGGCAAATTGTCGTATAGTAATTGTTAATCCATAGAGGATTAACAACCCTACTCCTAAAAAGAGATTACCGGTCATGATGCTATAAATGCCCCATGGAATTAAAATAATCCCGGTACCCAAATATGGCAACAAGTCAACAACACCAAGAATGAGAGCAATCGTTAAAGCATGCTCGACTCTCAAAATAAGCAGTCCAATCAAATTAACGACCGCCGTCATACTGATTAAAATAAACTGAGCTCTCAGAAAACCGATCAGTTTGAATTTTAAATCATGATAAACATGGCTTATCTGTTCTTTGATTCGGTTTGGCAGTTTACTTTTTACAATGACTTGAAGCCGGTGCCAATCTTTGCTAATGAAGTATAAGGAAAGAAGAACAAAGACAAAAACCGTCAATGTAATAGGAAGTGCCCCGATAAATTGAGAAAGACTGTTCGCAATCGCCTGACCTGCATTCCCAAGGATCGAAGCAAACTGACCTCCGAGCTGTTGAATGCTATTTTCAATCGCATCCCTTTGCGCTACATCTAGCTCATCAATAAACCCGATCCCTCTCACCCAAAGCGGAAAGATATGCTCATTGACATACGTCTGGATATGGGTCGAGATGATTTCAATTTGATTTGGCACGAGTCTCGATAAATATTGAAAACCGTCAACAAGCTTGATAATAAGTAACGTTAGCACGCCTCCAACTAATCCAAATAAAAATAATATACCAGATAACACGGCCAATGATCTCGGGAATTTCACTGATTTCTCCAACCAATTCACGACAGGATTAATGAAGAAAGCAATCCCTAATGCAATTAAAAATGGAAACGTAAGCCAAACCATATAATAGAAAACAAGCCACCCTAAAACCAGTAATAGAGCTACAATCAATACTCGAACGATGACCTGAAGCACCTTATTATCAAACACCTACCCACCTCCAAACCAATCTCTTATAAAATCCATTAGAACCAAATAAAGAACTCATCTGACTTTACTTTCATCTTCTCCAATTTCAGATTTATAATAATGTAAGAAAAAAGACCTTTACCAAAATAGGCAAAGATCTTACTCCATTACAAAAAGACCTCTACCAATGGCAAAGGTCTGGCTAACAACATTTATGTTGCCAATAAAGCCGAGGAGGAGCTCCCGGGAATGACGACTTTATTGTACAGCTACTCCCCTTTAAGTAAGTAGTATTCGATTATTGAAATCATAATTGATTATGAAGGCGAAAACAACGGGTTTTCTTCTTTTACGTAATTTCTCATAATCTCGAGGTGGATTGCTAAAACAAACTTAGCTGCTGCCCCACTTCCGGTTCCGAATCTTCTTCTGTTTCTTCTTTATTTTCTTCTAGTTCCTTTTCCTCGTTCGTTGATAGATCACCCAATCTTTTGTATTGTACGTTATTTTCGACTAGGCTCATTTCTATAATCGAATCCTTAACGTAGGTTTCTATCGTAACAGCAACTTGAGGGTATATTTTGTATTTTCCAGTTGAATATGTCTCTGAGCTTGAACCATTCTCAATTAAATAGTCACATAAATTTGTAAGAGTAAAAGACTCATGTCGGGTTATATAATCCTTGATTAGTTCTTTTTCTTTATATGAGAGCATGGAAATGCCTCCTTTTTTTAAGAATAACAGTAGTAATGATGTCTATTGTATCAAAGTGTTGTTTAGATGTGGGGTAATTTATAAAGAATTTACGAACCAATCCCAACAAAAAAAACAACTCACAACACTACATCCATTCTAAAGATAAGACCATCAAACAAATCAAATAAGTACATGATGTAAATACTATGAATCTACGTTATACTTATAGATTCATAGTATTCCATACGTTTAACTTTTATTGTTGAGGAGGGCTCCAATTGGATTTTGTTGCAATAGATTTCGAAACAGCTAATACAAATCGTTCGAGTGTTTGTTCGATTGGGCTTGTTGTAGTAAAAAATGGCAAGGTAGCCGAAGAGTATTATCAATTAATTAAACCAAATGATATGTACTTTGACCCCATTTGTGTAAGAATTCATGGGATTACTCCTGAAGATGTCAAGGATGCCCCATCATTTAATGATGTATGGAAGGATATCTCCAACTTGCTCGAAGGAAACCTCGTCATTGCGCATAATGCAAGCTTTGATATGTCTGTCTTAAGGCACTCACTTGATGAGTGTAAATTCGATTACCCTTCATTTTCCTATAACTGTACGGTCAATGTTTCTAAAAAAACATGGATTGGTCTACATAGTTATTCACTAAATGTGGTCGCTGAACATTTACAGATTGAATTTAAACATCACCATGCCCTTGAGGACGCACAAGTAGCAGCGCACGTATACCTAGAAGCTTGCAAATACAACAAAGTTTCAAGTCACGAAGAACTCATTGAAAAATTAGAAATTGGCCAAGGGACGGTTTATGCCAACGGTTATACACCAGCACGCGCCAATAAAAAGAGAAGCAAAAGTAAAAGAAGCTCGTCAAAAATTAGTTAACTAAAAAATATGCGAGGGATGAACTACTTGTGCGTAAGCGTTCATCCCTTTTTTATTTCCGATTGAAATAGCGGACGTCTTACTAGCCTTATAAATTGCTTATTACTCTTAATGTAGACATGAAAAAGCACAATCTAACAGATTGCGCTTGATCAACTAACAACATGCTAGCTCACTATTTCTCTTCTCAGCTAGTACGTTCCGTGGATCTGATAATCGTGATGGTGCGAATGGTACCCGCATCCTTCTTGTTCCTCAAAAGGATTGGGAAGTGAATCAGCCTAAACAACTTGAAAAAGTAATTAAAGTATTAGAAGGCATTCAAAATCAGCTTGATAAGAAATTCAGCATGGCCGATTTGATTGTACTAGGCGGTAGTACTGCCGTAGAAAAAGCTGCACAATAGGCAGGCTTTGATGTAACGGTTCCGTTTGCTCCAGGTCGCGGCGATGCAACACAAGAGCAAACAGATGTAGAAGGCTTTGACGTGCTAGAGCCTGTCGCTGACGGGTTCCGCAACTATCAGAAGAAAGAATATAGTGTAAGTGCAGAAGAGCTCCTTGTGGACAAAGCACAACTGCTTAACCTTACTGCACCAGAAATGACTGCACTTATTGGCGGAATGCGTGTTCTCGGTACCAATCACTGTGTTACTCGGCACGGTGTATTCACGGATCGTGCAGGTACACTCTCTAACGACTTATTTGTGAACTTACTAGACACGGGAGTAGAATGGAAGCCTGAAGACGGAGGCGTATATGAAGGACGTGACCGCAAAACATGTGAAGTCGTACGTACAGCAACACGAGTTGACCTCGTGTTCAGTTCAAACTCCGTGCTACGTGCCATTACAGGAGTTTATGCTCAAGACGACAACAAAGGGAAGTTTGTAAGTGACTTTATCGCTGCCTGGGTTAAGGTAATGAACGCAGACCGTTTCGACCTTAAGCTTAAAAAAGCTGAACTAACGAGTAATTAAGTGTATGAGGAAACCGCCGTCGGTTGACAGCGGTTTTTTCTAACGGCTGATTGATATGAGGATAAGTGAACAGAAGCAAGGAACGGTCTCTTACTTCTTTTTCTTGTAAAGGTAGTAAGTAACCATAACTGATCTAACAATTTCTAGTTCTTCAACAGAATTAAGATTACCATTCTGTTATTCCTTCGAAAGATTTACCTCCGAGTGAATTTTCATAAAAACTCTATACGAGAAGAACATTAACACAAAACACAATGCACTCGCACTAAAAGGAAGAAGCACGGGGAATGTAAAAAATAAATACAACACGATAGTCACTAGGAAAAGCATAAAAATTGTGTGGAACGGTCTAATAATACTAATTATAAAAGCATGTTTGAAATATTGTAATAACTTACACTCATAGTGAACCATAACAGGGAAAATATAGATTAACAAAAAGGAATAAATTAACAATGATGCGATAGCTAAAGAACTGATAACAAGTTGACTTATCCCTGTTAATAGTTGTGAATTTATAAAGTTAAAAAAGATGATATAGCCCATAATAGATAGTACTATAAAGACTTTATTTGCTTTGATAAAGTCTTTTCGATACGTACTCCACATTGTGTTAAAAATGGGAAAATCTTTTTCTCCCCTGATCCATCTTCGCACAACCGTAAACATAGCTATCGTGCTTGGTCCAATACCTAATATAATTCCACCTAAAAGTGTAAAGAACACCCACAGCAGATTTAGATATGCTAGATTCATAATCGACGTACATAACTTATTAAATGCATGATTCATATCTACATTTCCCATAATAACCCCCTTATTATACAGTAAGTCTCATTTCATAAACCATAGTCGAAGCAAAAGAGATTTATATATCTTACAATTACGTGCATTGTGATATAACAAGAGGGCAAATTATAAGCATAATCTATTCATCTAGCCATATGTCGAAATGTTATGTCAATCAATCATTTTCTCTACTAATTTTAACTTGAACAGAAGCATCCGGTGGGACTGATAATTTCGTAACATTTTCTTCGGTTGATTCAGGAACCGCAAACCAGTCTCGCGGAGGCAAAGCTTGCGTCTTTGCAATGGTAAAAGGCACTTCCAATTTTACCACTTCATAATACAAATTATTCGGATTTTCCAAGCTGAGTACAAAATTGTTCTGATTGTCTTCAAAACCTAATACTCTTCCTATGGTTGTGCTTAACCCCGTTAATCCCTTCATTAATGTGATTCCTGCCTGCCAACTATAATTCTTTTGTCCTAACTGGATTTTATCTTCCTTCACTACATATATTTGACATGCTAGTTCTGGATACCTTTCGGGTAAAGTCGGATCAAAGGTAACAAACCATTTGGGGCTATTTTCCTTGCCCATGTATTTTACGATCATATTTTCATGCATACATGACTGAATACAAACTCCCTCATTCAATAACTTTCCGAATCGATACCCATATACTTTGTTTTCTGGTGACAGTTGCTTCATTCCCATTTCATTCCATAATAAGGTTAAACCAATTGGTCTTCCAAATGCTTCTATTTGTTGATAGGCCCTTTCCCATCTTTGCACAAGCCATTCCCATTGCTGCGAAGTTAAATCATTTCCCCAGATAACAGCGATGCCATCTGTTGTTCTATCAAATCGCTCTTCTTCTGCATTCATAGTCCATAAATAAGCGTAATTCTCTCGCTCTAATACATGCGGAAGATCCAATACCGCATTCCAAAATTCAGGGAGATTGATCGTAGGTTCCGCCCAATAATATTTCAGCCTAGGTTCATAAGCTTTATGAGTTAAAAAAGTGTAAACTCCATTTTCTTCCTTCGCATATCCTCCTTCCCGGTGTTTCTTCCATTTATTAGACTCACGTGCTTGAACAAAAACAGCATCTAACCCTTTTTCATACAACACTCGATAATCTATTCCAAAGGCCGTAATCATTTCTTCAGGATTTCGACTCCAAGCATCAATTGCCATTATCTTTTTTCCCTCTGGTTTCAATGCTTTTTCCAGCTTTTCCACATGGGCTCCCCACCGGTACACATAAAATTTAACCCAATCTGAAAAATAGTTTTCAACGATATAATCAGCTCTTACATCATAATCTTCAATTTCAGGTAAGTTAACATTGCTATATTCTTTAAATTGTTCGACCATATCCATGCTGAAATCTGTTTCAGTTAACGTTTCTCTCGGGCCTCGTAAACCCATCATTCCATCTCCAGCAACATACCCGTCAAATTCAAAATCCTTTAAAACCTTCAGCAAATCTCTTGTAAAGAGATCATCATAGTAACTACCATCGTTTAACCTCTTTAAAGGATTAATACAGTTTCCCCACAATTTTTTCCCGCCTCTTTTTGTTTGAAAAGCTTCTTCAATCTTCCATTGAATATCAGCTTCCTTCCATACATCACTGCTTGATATGGATAATATACCAAGGAAAGGAGAAATCCCTGTTTCTCGGATACAAGAAATGAGGTTGTATAAATCTTTTTTCGTCCAAGAAAACCTTGACGGGGTTCCCCGTTGCCCCACTGTCATACGATTCAAAGAGGTCTGATCCACTTCATTATGTTCATGGAGAAAGTCTACATGCACATTTAAAAAAACTAAAACAGCTGGTTTAAACCCCAGTTTTCGAATATATCGACTAACTCCATAATCTTCCAGATTAGGATTAAAAGGGCGGAGATCTACACAAATAATCGTTTCATAAGATAAAGTTTTCATTTAGACTCCTCTCTAATAGCAATTCTAAAAAACCTACTGCCCATTCTTATCGGCGATCTTTATTTCTATTTGAATAGAAGCATCAGGAGGTATTGAGACTGTCGTAACATTATCCTCAATCGACTCAGGAATTGAAAACCACTCCCGCGGCGGCAAGGCTTTCGTATTTGCAATTGTAAATGGAACTCTTAATTTTGCCATTTCATAATGCAAATTTCTCGGATTTTCTAAGCTAAGCATATAATTATTTTCATTATCTTTAAATCCTAATACCCTACCTATTGATGTACTTAATCCTATGGCTTCCTTCATTTTGGTTATTCCAGCTTGCCAGCTGTAATTTATTTTCTCTATAAAAATTTTATCCTCTTCAACTACATAAATTTGACTGGCTATATCAGAATACCGTTCGGGCAAAGTTGAATCAAAAGTCACAAACCATTGAGTCTCATCTGCTGCTTCCTTGTATTTTGGCAACTCCTTTTCATGAATACAAGACTGGATACAAATTCCATTGTTCAGTAACTTTCCGAATCGATACCCGTACATTTTATTTTGAGGTGTTAGCTCTTTCATTCCCATTTCATTCCATATTAATGTAAAGCCAATTGGCTTTTCGAACGCTTCAATTTGCTTATAGGCTGCACCCCATCTTTCCACAAGCCAATTCCATTGCTCGGAAGTTACATCATTTCCCCAAATAACAGCAACACCTTCTGTTGTCTTTCTAAAACCTCCATCCTCTGCATTCATAGTCCACAAATACGCATAATTCTCTCGCTCTACTACGTGTGGTAAATCCAATACAGCATTCCAAAATTCAGGTGAATTAATTGTTGAGGTTGCCCAATAATACTTCAACCTTGGTTCATAGGCTTTATGTGTTAAAAAAGTATAGACCGCATTCTCTTCTTGCACATAATCCCCTTCTCGGTGCCGTCTAATTTTATTCGCTTCGCCGGCACGAATAAACACAGCATCTAGCCCTTTTTCATACAACACTCGATGATCTACCCCGAATGCCGTGATCATTTCTTCAGGATTTCGACTCCACGCATCAATTGCCATAATCTTTTTTCCTTCAGGCTTCAACGCATTAGACAATTTCTCCACATGAGTTCCCCACCGGTACACATAAAATTTCACCCACTCTGAAAAATAATTATCTACTATATAATCTGCCCTTGTGTCGTAATCTTCCAAATCCGGCAAGATGACGTTACTATACTCCATAAATTGTTCAACCATATCTATACTGAAATCTGTATCAGTTAACGTTTCTCTTGGGCCGCGCAAACCAATCATTCCATCTCCTGCTACATATCCATCAAATTGAAAATCGTTTAATACTTTAAGCAAGTCTCTTGTAAATAAATCATCATAATAACTTCCATCTTTCAATCTCTTTAAAGGATTAATACAATTTCCCCATAGTCTTTCTCCCCCTCTTTTTGTCTGGAAGATTTCTTCAACTTCCCAATTTATCTTGGCCTCCTCCCAGACATCACTCTTTGTAAATGATAAAATACCTAGAAAAGGAGAAATCCCTTTTTTCTTACATTGAGAAATAAGATTGTATAAGTCCCTTTTCGACCAAGAGAATTCTGAGGGAGTTCCTCTTTGCCCCACCGTCATACGATTCAAAAGAGTTTGATCCACTACTTTATGGTCATGTAGAAAATCTATGAAGAAGTTTAAAAAAACCAATACATCTGGCTTGAAACCCAATTTATCAATATAATCATTAACTCCGCAATCTTCTTGTTCAGGGTTAAAAGGTCTAAGGTCGACGCAAATGATCGTTTCATGATTTAAAGTTTTCAATCTCTGACTCTCCCCACATAAATAGTCTGTAAAACAAACAGCATATATTACCCTTTTATACCAGTTGTAGCTATCCCTTCAATTACATACTTCTGACAGAATATATAGAATAGAACAATCGGTAACTCAGCTACTAGCGCTCCCGCCATTAATAAATGCCAATCAGTTCCAAATTCACCCATGAATGTTCTTAAACCTACTTGAATGGTTTGCATTTCTACCGATTCAATAACAATTAATGGCCATAAGAATTCATTCCATTCTTTGAGAAATATAAAAATTCCTAGAGTTACAAATGCTGGCTTTGAGATAGGCAATACAATATTCCAGAATATACGTAAATGATTGCACCCATCAATTCTAGCTGCTTCTTCTAAATCTTTAGGGATAGCCAGAAAAAATTGTCGTAACATAAATACCCCAAAAGCTGTAAATAAACTAGGTAGAATTAATGCAGAGTACGTATCAATCATATTTGTCCTTGACATAATGATAAAAACCGGAATCATCGTTACATGTCCTGGGATCATTAAAGTTGCCAAGTATACAAAAAATAACGTGTTTCGACCTTTAAATTCGATCCTTGCAAAAGCATAGGCAGCCAATGAACTCATAACTAATGATCCAACCGTTACAACGACAGAAACAAATAATGTATTCCACATAAATCGTGCCATAGGGATAACTTGGAATACCTCTATGAAATTATTAAATTGGAATGTTGACGGAATCCATTGAATAGGAAATTGCGTTGCTTGTTCTAACGTCTTAAGAGATGTAGATATCATCCACAGAAACGGTAAAATCATAATCCCTAGACCCGCTAGTAAAATAGCATAAGAGAAAAAATGTGTTAATCTTTTAGTTGATTTATTACCTAGGGAGAATTTATGACTTGGGGATGCTTTTTTAGTAAGTTCCTTTCCTGATTCCATTGACATTTAAAACCCTCCCTTTCTCTTACTATAGGCTGCTTGGAGTAATGTAAAGGAAAAAATAATAATGAATAACACCCAAGCCATTGCTGAGGCATATCCCATATTAAAGTAATTAAATCCATGTTGATAGATATACAGAACTAATGTGTTTGTAGCTATCCCTGGGCCACCTTCTGTCATAATTAATGCAAAACCAAAGACTTGAAATGAGTTAATAATAGCCATAATTGTCACAAAAAATGTTGTTGGTCTTAATAGTGGAATGGTAACATTCCATATCTTTTGCCACTTACTTGCTCCATCTAGTTCGGCTGATTCGTACAAATCCTTAGGAATATCTTGCAAACCAGCAAGATATATCACCATATTAAACCCGATATTCTTCCAAATAGCGACTATGATAATGGCCGGCAAAGCCCAAGTTGTACTTGATAACCATTGAGGAGGATTTGAAATGCCAATTGTCATGAGAAAATCATTCAAAAAGCCGTAGCTTGGACTATAAATCCATTTCCATACGAGAGAGACTGCCACAACTGAAGTGATTACAGGTAAGAAATATGCAGCTCGAAAAAAAGTTAAAAACTTTAATTTTTGATTCAATAGCAAGGCTACTCCTAGTCCTAATGCAACGCTAAGGGGGACAGAGCCTATTACAAATAACACTGTATTTAATAGAACTTTTAGAAAAACCGGGTCCGCCGAGAACATCCTTACAAAATTATCCACCCCAACAAACTCTGCCGGTTGTAATAAGTTCCAAGAAAAAAAAGCTAAGATTAACGAGGCAATAATAGGAATCCCTGTAAAAATTAAAAATCCGATAAAGCTAGGCAGAATAAAGTACATTGCAACCATTTCATTGCTTTTCCAAAAACTTCTCATAGTAGGGTCCACCTTTCTACCTTAAGAATTTACGGCATTCTACGGAGACTTACCAACCTCCCCTTAGAAAAAATACACGTCATCATGAATTCGCGAGACTATTCCAGACACCGATTACATGAAGCCTGTGAACAGCTCGCGAATAAAAACCTCTTCACTTGATAGCGCTTACAAAATTATCAATCTAACAATGGTGTAACCTCATTGGTAATGTTTTCTACAGCCTCTTCTAACGACATCGCATTGACGTAATAAAGGTCAAGATATTGTGTAACAATATCATTAATTTGACTCCAGTTCTGATGCGAAGGCATTAATTTCCCATGAATGGATGTACCTTCAAGCCCCGCTTGTCTATTTACACCAAATAGCTCATAAGGAAGAAATTTACTTTCATCATTCAAAATAGACTTGCGAACAGGAGCTGATAAACCATCTGCTGCTAAAATCTCTTGCCCTCTTTCACCATTTACAAACTTCACAAACTCCCATGCATCTTCTTGATGTTTACTGAGTTTAGGAATAGCAAGCCCAGTCGCCCCAACACGACCTAATCGGTTTCCTCCAGGACCTTCAGGTAAAAGAGCAAAGTCCCATTCAAATGATTCAATTTGTTTAAATGCAGGTATATTCCCCATGGAGTCTGCATACATAGCCAACTGACCCGACATAAATAGTTCTCTTGGTTCATGATTGGAAGTAATACTAGGGTCGGGTGCAATTTCATATTTATACATCATGTCATGTACAAATTGAAGTCCTTGCATCGATTCAGGTGAATTAATAATAAACTCACTTTGATCTTCATTGAAATAATCACCACCAGCTTGCCAAACAAAATTCAAATGATGGTGTGGGCTTTGAGGAGTTAAACCAAATGCCCAAGTCCTTTCATTCATATTACTAGAATCATTTGTTAGTTTTGCTCCTTCTGTTATAAACGTATCCCATGTCCACGTTTCGTCAGGATAATCTACACCAGCCTCATCAAATAATTTTTTATTGTAGTAAAGGTACCAGCCACCCGCGTTTCTTGGCAAAGCATACTGTCTTCCATCAAGTTGCATACCTTCCATTAAATATTCAACATTATCTCCCATATTAGCTTCATCAAAATCTCTTTCTATCCAATCGGTTACATCCACAAGAACATCTCTTGCTGCAAAAGATTGTACATCATTGTGAACAAAATTGATCACATCAGGAGGATTTCCTCCAGCTATCCTCGTTTGAATGGTTTGAACATAATCATTATTTCCACTAACATGTACAGTATCTACCTTTATTCCCGTATGGAGCTTATTAAATTCTTCTGCTAATAGTTCATGAGCGTCCCTAACAGTGGCATCTCCCCAAAATGTATATCTAATTACCGTATCTTCTGTTCCATTATCCACTGCAGTTCCATCCTCGTTACTATTATTAACACTTGAATCTGAACTACATGCGGCAACAGCTAGTAAAAAGATGGTTAACAATACAAAAGTTAAAATATTTCGAAATTTCATTTTAAATTCCCCCTTTATTAAATGTTTAACCAGTGAAGGTTAATCTTGTTTAAATAATCACCCCCTTTCATCTTTTAAAGTTTTCGTCATTTCTTGCTTTAATGTATTACTTTAAGTTGGAATGACAGCATCAGTAACAATCTCCCATTCATGAATGTCATATCCACGAGCCCCTTTTATAACATAAGGATCTTGCTCAACAAATGATTTTACCTCTTCCAATGAGGAAGCCATATAAATCACTAACCCCCCTTTTCCATCTAGAAAACGACCGTTGGCAAAAACATTTCCATTTGCCCTCATTTTATCTAAATGGATCAAATGCTTTTCACGATATTGTTTGCTTTTTTCTTGATCAATCATCGGTAAAAATACGGCAAAATACTTCATAGAATGAACCCCTTTTCAAAATTAGTTAGATTGAACCTTTTTCTTTTGTAAAAAAGAATACATAGCTGAATGATCAAGTTGATCCATTTGCTCTGTTACCATCTCATCCATTACTTGCTTAATTTCCGTAGTAAATGGAAGATCTACCTCAAGTGCTCGCGCTGCGGTTAACGCATTATTTATATCTTTTAAATGCAATGATATTTTAAAGCCCGGATTAAATGTTTCATCTTTAAGGTTCGTAACTTTTTGATCTAGTACTCTACTTCCTGCTAATCCATTTTTAATTGCTTCATATAAATTATCAAAATCTATTCCTGCTTTTTTAGATAAATAAAATGCCTCAGACATTGCTTGAATATTTAATCCAACAATGATTTGATTGGCTAGTTTTGCATACCCCCCGGTTCCTATTGGACCAACATGAACTAAAGAACCCATAACGTCTAATACTTCAGTTGATTTATTAACTATTTCTTTGTCTCCACCAACCATGATCGCTAATTTGCCATCCAAAGCTCCTCGTTCTCCTCCACTTACAGGAGCATCTAGCATATGAACCTTTTTATCTTGTAATACCCTAGCGACGTGTTTTGTTACTTCTGGATTAATTGAAGACATGTCAATGACAATAGCACCAGGTTTAGCTGAATGTATAACTCCTTTTTTACCCAAAATCACTTCTTCAACATCACTAGAGTCAGATACCATCGTAATAATAATATCCGCACCCTCTGCCGCTTCTTGTGGAGTATTTGTTACTTCTATATTCTTCTCTTTAAAGAACTCAGCTTTTTTCTGTGTCCGATTATAAACCTTATATAGATAACCTGCGTTATAAAGATGAGTCGCCATTGGTAGTCCCATAATTCCTAACCCAATAAAAGAAACTCTCATTTCCCTCTAACTCCTCCTAATTAAAATAACCCCAAACTACACTAAACTCTGATGTGTCACTCAGTTTTACAATGCTTACCTGGAACAATTATGCGTCGTGATTATGAATATCTATAAACACTTCAGCCTCTTTTAATCCTTCTTTCACAGCACCTAGCCGGGCCATAGTAGCACCATCATAGTGACCTAAAGATAACCCGTCAATTCCAAGTAAGCTCAACATTTTAATACTACTTTTGATTATTTCCTCAGTTGATTTAGGTCGAACTCCAATTGCTGCAATTAAATCTTTCTCATACCCTATTGCTCTTCTAATCTTCAATATTTTTTCTTTCTTTAGTTCAAGTCTCTCTACAACACCTGATTGTTCAGAGTAATCCGACTCTCTTACTGAATCGATATAATCTTTAATAGCCGAGAAATTAATTCCAGCCAATTCCGGATGCCTAACATACGTGTTGTATCTAAACTCTACATTAGGATTTGCTTCTTTAATCGCCATATGGATTTCCTTAAATAAGGTCGTTACACTTTTCATACGAAATTCTAACCATTCATAGAGAGATGGATATTCAAGCAATAAACCCGTAGCAGTGAAATTGCTCTCATAATATAATTTCTTTTCCATCAAATCTTCTAACTCGGTTGTATTAGCAACATCATATAGGTGCCTTAAATCACGAACGATTTTTTCCCAGTCATAACCCATTTTAATAGCTTTCTTTTTACAACTTTCACAAAAGCACCCTCCACGTAAAGTTCCTAGCACGATACCAAGTTCTTTCGTATGGTCATTGTGCAGCGGTCTTCCTTCATTAAATAAGACTAAACAACTTTGAATAAAGTCTATATCGTTATTTTTTACCGTGTCATAAAATAATGCTTTAATATACTCACTCACAAATTCATGATTAGGACATAAAACTTTTCGATCAATGATTTTTTCGCCACCTACTAACTCACCGTAAACATCACGTTGTAATATCTCAGGGAAGTCTCTATATGCGATATCAGCATCATAAATCGTATGGGAAATTTCAACTCCCACTTTTAATTTGTTTTTTCTTGCTACTTGGGTAAGTTCTTCTAGCCAATTAGTATTTTTCAAGAAATCGACTTGAGAATATAAGGGTTTCAGAGGTGTATTTTTAAAATTTTCCTCATCCATTTTATAGTAAACTCTGCTATCTTCTGGTGAGTAATATTTTCGTTTAGGATTATGTGGATAATATAATTGATGAAGTGGTCTTTTTTCTTTGTGCATAATTCCAACTAAATAAACACTATTGACATCACTGTATTCCATTAGATTTTTAATACATGTTTCTGCTCCTTCATCCGCTACATCCCATGGGTACAAGCTCGCTGCTATTTCTTTTATATACATTTCATATCCCCTTTCAATTTTAAATTACTAAAAAGGACATCTAAATCATGATTTGTTCCTAGCGTTTTAACTACAATGAATGAATAACTCTCTAAACCTCACTTCACCATACACCACAAACCTGAAAGCGTCACCAAAATGATACTGCATTCTGTGCACATTTAATTCTATACCTCATTACAACCGGTTGCAGTAATGATCATACTCATCCCTTCTCACATATCAACACTCTTTTTATAAACTTTGGTTTTTACAAATGCTAGATACTCTTCTTACTTTCGAGATTGGATGGCAATTTTCTCTCGATTGCAACCGGTTGCAACTACAATATTACACACCCACTGGTTAATAATCAATGTTTTTTTCTAAAAATTTAATTTATTCGGAATTTGTCGACTTGTATTTTTCTTTCTTTTCCACATATACCGCTTATGGCCAGTTAACTTCATAATATAATTTTTTTATTTTTAAATATTTTATCAATATTTGTAGGTGAGTAATTGTTTTACGGCATCACCTATAAATTGTATAATGAAAAATACCTCACACTTGAAAGCGATTACCTTTATTCTATACTTACTAATACATAAATGTTTAAAAGGCAGGTGGTACTATGACCAAAAAACTTACAATCGCGGATATAGCTCGCTTAGCAAACGTACACAAATCAACTGTTTCCAGGTATATAAATAACCCTGATCAAGTAAATAAGGAAAATAAGAAAAAGATACAGAAGATTGTTGAAGAATATAAGTTCCGTCCAAATGTGCTCGCCCGTACTCTCTCTAAGGGGACTATGAAGAGTATTGCTGTAATTGTTCCTGATCGATCCATTAGCACAAAAATAATAAGCCCCTACTTTCCTCAAACAATTTATGGTATTGGAAGTGTGGCTGCCAAAAACGACTATAATATGACTCTAATAACTTCAGCAAAAAAAGATGATGATTATTTGCATATTATTAATAACCATCAAGCAGAAGGGTTTATTATCCTTGGGGCAACAATGGATGAAACATTCCCCTATTTATTAAAAAAAGAAAACATTCCTTTTGTCATTATTGGTGATGTTAGCAAAATCCCTAATTGTGTTAGTTATGATAATGAGTTTGGTGGCTATTTGGCCATGAAACATCTATTAGACTTAGGACATCGTAATATAACAATTATAGGAGGAATTGAGAACTGGTTTCATAACATAAATCGTATAAATGGGGCAATTCAAGCAGTGAATGAAGCAAACAATCTTCATATATCTTATACAACTATTATGAATGTCAACACGCTTGAAAAAGGTTATCAAACTCTAAAATCTATTTTCGATAAAAAAGAGCTACCAGATGCAATATTTTGTCTAAGTGATACAGCTGCTATGGGGGTAAATTCTGCAGCATATGACCTGAATATCTCCATTCCTTCTGACCTATCGTTAATTGGCTACGGAGGTATTATGTATACTGACTTTATTCGTCCTAAGCTGACAACCGTAAAAGAGGAAACTGCCACTCTCGGAGGAATAGCCATGGAGACTCTAATAGACCTTATTGAAGATCCTAATAAAGAAATGGAGAGGATTAAATTAACACCACAATTAATGATCCGCGATAGTACGAAAGCTTCAACAACAAACATTAAGCTTAATCATTAATATTATAATGGTCAATTTCCTAATTAAAAAAGGCGAATCGTTAAAATAACTTAGCATTTCCGTTAGTGCTATCAGGGAGCTGTTATAACAGCCCCTTTTTCTTTTTACGTTACTAGTACATATGATTATAGTAAGATGTAAAAGGTTTCTATGATATTTAGCCCAAAAGGGTGAATACATATGGATATTCGTCAATTGGAATATTTCTTTGAAGTTGCCAAACACTTAAGCTTTACAAAAGCCTCTGCATCATTACATGTCTCTCAACCATCGATTAGTAAGGCTATTAAAAACTTTGAAGACGAGCTAGGAGTCCCATTATTTTATCGCTCACCTAAGCAGTTAGAACTAACCGATGCTGGAAAGGCTGTTCTTAGCAATGTAAAGGTTGTCCTAGATTCATTTCACAACTTAACTACAGAGTTATCCAATATTACCAATTTTAAAAGTGGTGAAATTAAAATTGGTATTCCCCCCATTATTGGAGCCGCTTTTTTTTCAAAGGTAATTAGTCAATTTAAAGAGGCTTACCCTTCAATAGATATTATGTTAGCAGAAGTTGGCACCAAAAAAATTTTACATGAATTAGAAGATGGTTCGATTGATATTGGATTGGTATGTAATTTACCTAAAACAAATCATAATTTTGAAATGATAAAACTAGTAAAAGATCCATTAATGGTCATTGTCCACAAAAATCATGAATTTGCTAGAAAACAAAAAATCAACTTCTCTGACTTAGAGAACCAAGCGTTTATTTTATATCGAAAAGACTTCTCTATTTATGATCGCATTATAGAAGAATGCACATCGAACAACTTCTATCCAAACATTGTTTGCGAAAGCTCACAAAAAGATTTTATGATTGAAATGGTAGAAGCTAATTTAGGGATTGCTCTTTTGCCTAGCAAAATTGGTACTAATATTAATAACCATGAAGTGAAGGCTGTTCCATTAACATACTCTAATCTGCACTTAGAATTAGGAATGGCATGGAAAAAAAATAAATATCAATCATTTGCTGTAAGAGAATTTATATCGATGTCAAAGAAAGGCTTACCTTTGTGTCATAGTTAATATCAAAGCAGATAAAAGTCTTCAAAATAGGCTTTTATTTTTTTATTTCACAACTAGTTTAATAGTACTCTTAGCTTGATAATAAGGATAAAATGTGTATTTCATCATACTCCCCCTTCTTATATAACTATATTGCATACAGTCCATTCAAAATATGTATTTAGCGCATCGTTGTTTTTATAATAGAATAGGGTTAAGACATCAAATAGTAAGAATTATTCAAACACGTCTGAGGAGGATGATTATGGGAAATCAATATGTGAAAGTAGGCACTCTTCAAATTGCGAAAGACCTTTACGAGTTTATTAATGTTGAAGTAATTCCTGATACGGGTTTAACGAGTGAATGGTTCTGGGCGGAGTATGATCGTTTGATTCATGAATTTATGTCTAAAAATCAAGAGTTGTTGTCTAAACGTGCCAATCTGCAAAAGACCATTGATTTATGGCATGAGGAAAATAGAGGCATTACTGATGTTGAAAGTTACAAATCGTTTTTACGAGAAATCGATTATTTACACCCAGAACCTGATGAATATACCATTGCCACAAAAAATGTTGACTTAGAAGTGGCACATCAAGCTGGCCCACAGCTTGTGGTCCCTATTAATAATGCTCGGTATGCCATTAATGCTGCTAATGCTAGATGGGGTAGCCTGTATGATGCGTTATACGGAACGGATGCGATTAAAGAGGAAGAAGAAGCGAGATCTACTAGTACTTATAACCCTCTTCGCGGTGAAAAAGTAATTGCGTATGCCAGAGAATTTCTCGATGCTGCAGTACCATTAAATGATGAGTCTCATAAAAATGCGATACACTATTTTATTTCGAATCAACAACTTCATGTATCTCTTGACAATGGAAGCACAACTAGCCTCAAAGACTCTTCACAATTGGCTGGGTACAAGGGATCAGCTAGAAACCCTCAAGCCATTTTACTTAAAAATAATAACCTGCACTTTGAACTTCAAATCGATCGTAACCACCCCATTGGAAAAACCGACAAAGCCGGTGTAAAAGATATCTTTATGGAATCTGCACTTACAACCATTATGGACTTTGAAGATTCTGTCACAGCTGTTGATGCTGAAGATAAGGTACTCGCATACAGAAATCTATTAGGTCTTATGAAAGGAAATCTATCTGTAACATTTAGTAAAGACAATCAATCAATAACTAGAACTTTAAATCCTGATCGAGTGTATACCTCCCCTGATGGTGATGAAGTAACCTTACCAGGTCGTTCTCTCATCTTTGTTCGAAATGTAGGTCATTTAATGACAACCAATGTTATTTTAACGAAAGATGGCGAAGAAACTCCAGAAGGAATGATGGATACAGCGATTACGGGACTAATATCCATGCACGATCTATTAGGAAACAGTTGCTATAAAAATTCAAAAACAGGATCTGTCTATATTGTAAAGCCAAAGATGCATGGACCAGAGGAAGTAGCCTTCGCGAATGAACTTTTTAATCGAGTTGAAGATGCACTACAGCTCAAGAGACACACACTGAAAATTGGCGTAATGGATGAAGAAAGACGAACAAGTGTAAACTTGAAATCATGTATTTATGAAGTAAAGGATCGTGTCGTATTTATTAATACAGGCTTTTTAGATCGTACAGGAGACGAAATTCACACATCAATGAAAGTAGGTCCATTCATCCGAAAGCAGGATATGAAAACATCCAATTGGCTTCAAGGTTATGAGGATTCTAACGTCCTTATTGGTTTATCGACCGGTTTTCAAGGACGGGCACAAATTGGTAAGGGCATGTGGGCAATGCCTGATATGATGGAAGCCATGCTACAACAAAAGGTCAGTCAATTAAAAGCAGGAGCAAGCACAGCATGGGTTCCTTCACCAACAGCAGCAACATTGCATGTTCTTCACTATCATCAAATCGATGTTTCTAAAGTACAAAGTCGTCTGAATCACCAATCCAAAGATTTGTTAGATGCCATTTTGGACATTCCTGTTTCGGGCAATCCCAATTGGAGTCCAGAAGAAATCCAACAAGAACTTGATAATAACGCTCAAGGTATTTTAGGATACGTCGTGCGGTGGGTTGAACATGGCGTTGGCTGTTCCAAAGTACCTGACATTAACAACATAGCCCTTATGGAAGACCGTGCTACCTTACGAATTTCTAGTCAGCATATGGCGAACTGGCTTCACCACGGAATCTGTACGAAACAGCAAGTATTAGAGACATTAAAACGTATGGCAAAGGTTGTAGATGAACAAAATGGAGATGATCCAGTATATCGACCAATGTCACGCAATTATGAGGATTCCATCGCATTCCAGGCAGCATGCGACTTAGTGTTACATGGTTGTGATCAACCGAATGGTTACACCGAACCTATCCTTCATAAACGACGTTTAGAGGCAAAAACTAACCTCGTTAAAAATTCTAAATAAAAATTCGCAACAGCTTCAGGTGCCCTAAATAACTTTTTGGGGCACCTTTTCGTATTTTAGACCTCCTCGTTTTCTAGACTATGTTTATTACAGCCATGTCCTTATTTACGTTAGGAACACTGATCTCTGATTTCAGCCCAGTATTTGCAATCCTTTTAGTAGCCGTTTAACTCAGGCAATTTTATAAAACGTTTGGATATTCCCGTTTCGTTCCATTGAGTATAAATCACGTTTTTTTTCACCTGAATCCTTTAAAGTGGCTTATAATAATTTTAACATCAATACCGAAATTTCTTTAGGTTATTCTTTACTCAAGAGACCGTATCAGACACTTCTAATTGTTAGAACGTCTAACAATTAGAAGTGCTTTTCTTTTTAACATTTCCCCATTTTCTCCTTAACCTCATTATGAGATACAAAATTTTCCATTTACAATCGATGCAGACCTTTTCTACTTTCTCTAGAACGTATAGTTCTATCATATTTCCTCTAAAGTTACGTTATATAGTAATACCTTCATTAACTACATTTACTTCTTCTCTAGCCTACATTTCTATAAACGATTGTAAATCAAAATAAATCTAAATTCATATTACAAAGAGCCAAACAGCGCTTCAGTGCCTTGAAGTATAAATTTATGCGCAAATAAAAGACAATCCAATGGATTGTCTTTTATCTGCCTGGCAACGTCCTACTCTCACAGGGGGAAACCCCCAACTACCATTGGCGCAAAAGAGCTTAACGACCGTGTTCGGCATGGGAACGGGTGTGACCTCTTCGCTATCGCCACCAGACTAATATATAGGCCATTTTCTAGAAAATGGCTTGA
>NZ_JBWQTU010000029.1:0-29523 GCF_056619925.1 Halalkalibacter sp. HAAS-P013 | reverse complement strand
CGTTATTACAACGAAAAAAGAACCCAGTATAAACTGGGTCTCGTTACTCCGAAGAGATATTATTTAGATTATAAAATTGCAGGTTAATGTCGTATTTATCTTTGTCTATTATTAGGGGGATTGACCACAGCGTACTATTAGTTATATCGTAACGTGAAGCCACGCGTCTAACACACAAAGAGGCAATCGGCCGATTGTCTCCTTTTTATCGATAAACTCGGGGAGTCACAGTGACGATAATCAGTGCAACTGTATTTTTTTTCATTGCACCTACTACGGAACTGTGTTAGAAATAGAAATAGGATTATCTTACAACTAAAAATGAATTAACTGCTAGGGGTGCTTTTTAGCTGAGAGAGACGTTTGTCTTAACCCTTATCACCTGATCTAGGTCATTCTAGCGTAGGGAAGAAGTTTTACATGAACATATTACTGTTTAATATTTAGTAATAGTTTTGGATAAGTCCGCTTCTTCTCTCTGAAGGAGCGGTTTTTTTATATCGAGTAGAGGTGGAAGCGATGAGAGAAAAATTACAAGCGATAGTTTCACAAGTGGAGGAGCATCATGAGGAGTTAATCGAGCTTGTAAAAACGTTAATCTCCTTTGAGACACCGGCACCTCCTGCACGTAATACAAAGGATGCACAGACCTTTATAGCTAGTCGGTTAAAAGAGCTTGGGTTTGGAGTAGATATATGGGATGTATACCCAAACGACCCGAATGTAGTTGGAACATTAAAAGGGAGCCATTCATCTGAGTATAATAGTTTAATTATTAACGGTCATATCGATGTAGCAGAGGTGAATGAGGAGGAAAATTGGGAAGTGGGCCCATTTGCCCCGCTCGTCCGTGACGGCGTCATTATCGGGCGTGGTGCTGCCGACATGAAGGGAGGATTGGCCGGTGCATTATTTGCCCTACAGCTCCTTCAAAAAAATGGTGTGGAGTTGCCGGGAGACATACTATTTCAGTCAGTTATAGGTGAAGAAGTCGGTGAAGCTGGGACACTAGAATGTACGAAGCGTGGATATACAGCAGATTTTGCAATCGTTGTTGATACGAGCGATTTACATATTCAAGGGCAAGGCGGCGTTATTACCGGTTGGATTACGATAAAAAGTAAGCAAACGTTCCATGATGCAACAAGGCGCAATATGATCCATGCCGGCGGTGGTATGTTTGGTGCAAGCGCAATTGAAAAAATGATGAAGGTGATTGCAGGGTTACAGGAGCTTGAACGCCACTGGGCTGTTACAAAAAGTTACCCAGGTTTTTTACCAGGTACAAACACTATTAATCCTGCGGTTATCGAAGGTGGAAGGCATGCAGCGTTTATTGCAGACGAATGTCGACTATGGATTACCGTGCATTACTACCCAAATGAAACGTATGAATCTGTGTCAAAGGAAATTGAAGAACATATATTAAACGTTGCTCAAGGAGATCCGTGGCTAAAGGATAATCCTCCTATGTTTACTTGGGGTGGAACATCGATGATAGAGGATCGTGGCGAAATTTTCCCTTCACTGGAAGTCGACAAAAATCACTCTGGTGTAAAGCTCTTGGCACATACTCACGAAGTTGTTTCAGAGAAAGAAGCTATCATTGATGTTTCTCCGACCGTAACCGATGGCGGCTGGTTAGGAGATGCAGGAATTCCTACCGTTATTTATGGGCCAGGAGATTTACAAAATGCTCATGCGGTCAACGAACAAGTTTCAATCGAGCAACTAGTTGAATATACGAAGGTGTTGCTTGCGTTTATTTATGAATGGAGTCATACAAAGAGGAGTGAATAAGCAAATGAAATTTAGTGAACGTCTATACGAAAAGTTGCAGCCGATTTGGCGAAAGAATCATGCTCATCCGTTTGTCCAAGGTATAGGAAGTGGGACGCTCGATAAAGAAAAGTTCCGTTTTTTTATGGTGCAAGATTACTTATATTTAATTGATTATGCCAAGCTGTTTGCCCTCGGGGCAATGAAAACCGATGATGTAGAGACGATGGGGAAGTTCGCTCACCTGTTAGATTCGACGTTGAATACGGAAATGGCTCTGCACCGCGAATATGCAAAAAAGTTTCATATATCAGAAGAAGAGTTAGAGCATGCCAAGCCATCGCCAACGACGCTTGCATACACGCATTACATGCTGCACGTCGGCCAAAATGGAACGATTACTGATCTTGTTGCAGCCCTTTTGCCTTGTATGTGGAGCTATTGGGAAATCGGCAAAGAACTTAATCAAATTCCAGGAGCAGCGGACCACGAATTTTACGGTGAATGGATTCAGATGTACTCCTCCGAGGAATTTGGTTCACTTGCAATTTGGTGCATCGACCTTTTAGATAGTTTAACAGAAGGAAAACGAGAAGATGAATTGCTAAAGTTGGAGGAAATTTTCCTGAATACGACGAGGTTTGAGTATATGTTTTGGGATATGTCCTATAACCTTGAGATGTGGCCAACAGATGAGTAAAGAGGCTTTACAATTTAAGGAGGTAAGCTTTGCCTATAATGCTGAGGATGCAAATTCGCAACGAATGCTGGACTCGCTTAATTTGAATGTAACGAGAGGAGAATTTATCAGCATTATAGGGGCGAGTGGCTCTGGCAAAACGACGATTTTTAAGTTGATTACCGGGTTGGAGCAACCTACTGCTGGGAAAATTTTATTAGACGGATCCGAAAGAAAAGACCGCCTTGGCCATGTTGGCTATATGCCGCAGCAAGATCTTCTCATGCCGTGGCGGACGATTATAGAAAATGCAGCATTGCCGCTAGAGATTCAAGGGGTCAGACGCTCGGAAGCACATAAAAGAGTCAAGATGCTGCTGCAAGAGTTTGGCCTTCAAGGGGTGGAAAAAAAATATCCCGGTGATTTATCTGGAGGTATGAAGCAGCGCGTATCCTTTTTAAGAACGATATTAAGCGGTGCTAATGTTCTTTTGCTGGATGAACCGTTTAGTGCTCTCGATGCGATAACCAAGCTGACGATGCAGGAGTGGTTGTTGGTGCAGTGGCAAAAGCGGGAAAATACGATACTGTTTATTACTCATGATGTCGATGAAGCTCTATTTCTTTCTGACCGTATTTTTGTATTAACAGATACCCCTATTAGAGAGCTGAAGGAAATTGTTGTACCGTTGTCTCGTCCTAGAACCATTCGTGACATGAATAGCACGGAAGTAGTTTCGTTAAAAGAGCAGTTGCTTCTAAAGCTTCGTCATAAGGTGATGCTATGAGGCCGTGGAACGATTATCTGTTTCCTATGTCACTTGTGCTGGTATTACTTGTTGGTTGGGAGATAGGAGCTAGAGCAGTAGGAATGTCTTATATTCTGCCGGCACCGACGGAGGTTGTTTTAAAATTATGGGAATTGAAAGAGATCCTATTTTTAAGACACCTACCAGCTACGCTATCTATCATTTTAGTAGGGTTATCAATTTCTATTATTTTTGGGGTCGGATTAGCAATATGGATGAGCCAAAGTAAGATTGCGGAGAAAGCATTTTATCCCATTATGATTGCTTCACAAACAATCCCAATTATTGCCTTAGCACCAATTTTTGTTCTCTGGTTTGGCTACTCCATTTGGAGCAAAGTAGTAGTAACTGTACTTATTACGTTTTTTCCAATTACCGTTAATACGTTTGACGGACTTCGCTCAAGCAGCAAGGAATTAAAGGATCTACTTCTTACTTTAGGTGCAAAAAAAAGAGATATCTTTTTTAAACTATACGTTCCCTCAGCATTGCCCCATTTTTTTTCTGGGCTGAAGGTAGCTGTTACGTTGAGCGTCATAGGTGCAGCAATTGGAGAGTGGCTTGGAGCCCAAGCGGGTCTTGGTTATTTCAGTAGACGAATGATGACGCAATTTGACGGAGCTGGAGTATTTGCCCCAATCCTATTATTATCACTCGTCGGAATCGTGTTATTTTTATTCGTTGTACTTATAGAAAAAATTACATTAAAGTGGAGGAAAACAGGATGAAAAAGATTATTATTTTTAGTATGATTGCTGCACTATTATTGCTTATTGCAGCTTGTGGAAATAACAATGGTGGCACTGTAGACGAATCGCAAGGAACTAAAGGAGAAGGAGCAACGGAAACAACTGAATTAGCAGAGGTTGATATTATGCTAGATTGGTATCCAAATGCCGTACATAGTTATTTATATGTAGCTCAGGAAAAAGGATATTTTGAAGAAGAAGGTGTTAAAGTAAATATTCAGTTTCCTGCCAATCCGACTGACCCGATTAACTTAGCTGCAGCAGGACAGATTACATTAGGAATTACATATCAACCAGATGTTATCATGGCCCGCGAAAAGGGGGTACCAGTAAAGTCAATCGGTGCAGTCGTTCGTTCACCGCTGAATCACATTGTTGTGTTAGAGGATAGTGCGATCGAATCACCTAAAGATTTAGAAGGAAAAAAAGTGGGTTATCCTGGGATACCGGTAAATATTCCACTTTTAAAGACAATGGTAGAAGCAGATGGCGGCAACCCAGATGAAGTGGAGATGGTGGATGTAGGTTTTGAATTAGGGTCATCAATTGTAACAGGTAATGTCGATGCGGTTATAGGTGCCTATATTAACCATGAAGTACCAGTTTTAGCTCACAAAGGGCATGAAACTCGCTTCTTTAACCCGGTTGATTTTGGGGTGCCAAGCTTTTATGAATTAGTCGTAGTAACGAACGATGCGACTTGGGAAAACAAAGAGGATGCAATCCGTGCCTTTTGGCGTGGAGCCACAAAAGGCTATGAATTTATGAAAGATAATCCGGAAGATGCTTTAAACGTTTTATTAACAAATCAAGACGAAGCGAATTTCCCGCTAATTGAAGAAGTAGAGAAACAAAGTTTAGAAATTTTGCTTCCAAAAATGGCTTCGGAACAAGGCTTTGGCAGCCAGGAAGCTGCATCATGGCAAGAGACGATTCAATGGTTGAAAAACTTTGGGTTAATTGAAGAAGAACCTGTAATCGAAGAGATTTTTGTTAATATTGTAGAGTAATGAATGGAGCAAAAGAAAAACCGCTACCCAGGGTAAAATATACCCCGGGTAGCGGTTTTTAAGTCGGATTTGGTTCCATCTCATTTTTGCCATGGCGGTCTTTTCCTTATTGCGTAGCGGTGAAGGAAGTACTTTTACGTCATTTCGGAACGACTTTAACATGGAGAATGCCATTAAAATTAGTTCGGTTGCAAGAGGAAGGGTTCTGACGATCAGGACAACCTATTTCTATCAACTTTTAGATCCAATTTCCAAAGAGCTCGCTCATGCTGCACGGGAACTAGAAAATTCGAGTAACTAAAGACATACATTGAAGAAGAAAAGATCCGCAGAAAACTTACACACGAACGTCAAGGTGAATTACTTTTCTTCTATAAAGCAAAGCATTTGATATAAGTTGCAAAGGGATAAATAATCAAAGGACAAAGCCTTAAAAATTTGTTCCGAACAACAGTATATAAAGGATTGAATAAATTCATTCAGGTATAAGTTGAAAATTTTTTTGATTGTACGCGCTTTATGGCAGAATAAGTATAATTTGAAGTTATACTTGAGGTTGCGACTGCATTCTTACTGGTAATCAAAAATTTTTGTATAAGTTTAATTTATAGGAAGAGATAAAGGCACAAAAAGCAGAAAAAGTCCGCTAGCTATGCCTTGTTTGACGCTGAAATAACAATAACCCCTGACAGAACAGTCCGTACTTCTGTATTTTTAGCAATGACCTTTTAGTACAAATACTCTAAACTCCACTCTCCCTCGATTGGTCGATCAGAGACCCTCATTAACTGTAATTTTTTAGAAGCTTCATCTAAATAATATCCTCTATACGGAATACACCCATTAGACCTCGATAGATTTCCAGTGATGGTTTGGTCTGTTACGGTTAAATTTCTTAATGTATTTAAATCTTGTTTATAAACAGCGGCATCCCATCGAACTTTTGCGACAATACTTGTAATAATTCTGTGCGATATTCCAGTTAATTCACTTAATAGTTTGGCTGCTTTGAGCGGATAGTCTCTGGCAAATTGATGTGTGCGCATATGGGCTTTTAGATAGGTTATGACAATGTCGTCATTTAATTGAGCCCAATGATCGAGAGAGATAAGACCGGTTAAATAATCATCGATAGGTCCATCAAAATGAATTGTCGAGGCACCTTGTAATTCGGATAGACTTACATACGGTTCCCACATAACACTTGCTCCAACGCCTCTTTCAATGATGTTTGAATAACTTAAGCTCATGTCTTGATTAATAACGTTACATGTTGCGTTTAACCCTGAAAGAAGTCTATTTAGCCTATGACCAGCACTAGAGTTCATAACGGTAGCAAGCGTTTGACCATGTAAATCGTTTAAGTCGCGGAAGTGAAGATCTTTTGGAATCACGAGTGAAATTCCTTCACTTTGAGACGTTTTTCCGTCAAAGGCAAGTAAGACAGGGTTGAAATTAGGCAAGACCGTACTTAAGTGATGGCTGACCATAATAGGATAGTCTCCTAATGAAGCGATTTGGATGTCGCCTGCAATCATTCCTTCTATTAACTCTAATCCATTTCCCGCATTCACCCAATTGATATGCAATGGGCGTGCAGGATTTAATTCAGCAAGTTCTTCTTCAAAAAATCCAAGTTTCTTCATTAATAATGGGCTCCACATGTGGGCAGTTTGACTTTGATATCCAATGGTGATCGTGTCCGGTACCGACCTATATGTTTGTTCTGTTTCTATAGGGTCTTTTACCTTTGAGTGCTGACGAACCCATTGATGAAGCTCTTGTTTATGAAAGAAAATTTCTTTTCCAATTTTTATAAAAGGCAAGCGCTTTGATTTACGCCATCGGTCTATTGTTGAACGACTAACTTGTAATAGGTCAATCGCTTCCTGCATGGTGATAAGGTCTAAATCATTCATTGCTTATGGCTCTCCTTTTAGTAGTCCTTTCCTACAGTATAGTAAATTTTAAGTGAACTAGGCATTGTTACGTCAGGAAATGTTCCATTCATGTTTATAGTTGTAAGGAGGATGGAATTTTATGGGTTTGTTCATCATTGTTCGTCAATTTTACTCACTCCTCATGAATCTCTTAATCTATATTGAATGCCTTAATATTCAATGCTACTTTATAATTATCTTTAGGAGCAAAGGGAGGAATGAAAATGAAAAAGATTGGCGCTTTTATCAGTTTAGTGATGATGTTTTCTTTAATGTTAGCAGGTTGTGGGGGTGCTGCTGAAAGTGATGTCACTGAGTCAACTGAATCAATTGAATCTGCTGAAACGAATGCAGAAGCCAGTGAAGTATTAACAGAAATTAAACAAATTACGTCTTGGTTTGCACAGCCAGACCATGGAGGTCAATATGCAGCTTTAGCAAAAGGTTTTTACGAGGAAGCAGGAATAGATATGACGATTGAATCAGGTGGCCCACAAGTATCCGCTGTTCAAATCGTTGCATCGGGTGAAGCTGATTTTGGCATGGCACCTGCAGATGCGCTCATAGCTGCACGTGATCAAGGGATTCCGGTTGTCGGTCTAGCTGCAATTTTGCAATCTAATCCACAAATTTTACTGTTTCATAAAGATACACCGATAAACGATTTCTCTGATTTAGATGGAAGAACGGTTTATGTTGCACCAGGAGTCATGTATTGGGAATACATTCAAAATGCCTACAATTTAGATGATGTTGAAGAGATGGCATTCACAGGGCAATTTGGTCCTTTTATTGCTGATGAAGAATCTGTAAGTCAAGCATTTGTGACAACTGCTCCGTATAACTTAGCGCAAGAAGGAGTAGAAGTTGATTACTTGTTTATTGATGATTCAGGCTACGAAACGTATGCAAATGTACTTTTCACAACAGAGGATTATATTGAAGAAAACTATGAGACGGTTAAGGCATATATTGAAGCTAGTTTAAAAGGTTGGGACTACTATAAAACGAATTACGATGAAATCAATCCAGTTATCCAAGAAGCCAATCCAGACTATGATCTTGAAGCATTGGCTTACGGATCGGAGGCATTAATTGATTTAATTTATGGAAGTGATGCGGCTGAACACGGAGTAGGTTATATGTCTGAGACGAAATGGTCGAAACTTTTAAATCAATTGAAAGATATAGGAATTGTAGAATCAGATATCGATGTAAATGAATTATTTACATCCGAATTTCTTCCAAATGATTGACAAATAAAGTAGACGAAGGAGAATCTTTTGCTAACACATGACAATAAACGAAAACATTTTGCAATGAAAGTGAGTTTGATGGGTCTTTTTGGAGGGTTTTTCGGAGGACTTCTTGGAATTGGCGGCTCGTTTCTCGTTATCCCTTTTTTAATCGCAGTCTTTGGCCTTAGTCCACATAAGTCACACGCCACAGCGCTTCCTGTTGCATTTGCTTCAGGGGTAGCCGCTCTCGGTTTTTATTTTTCATCAGGTCAGGTGAACGTGACGATCAGTCTCCAAGTTATGATTGGCTGTTTAACAGGAGTCATTGCTGGAACGTATCTTATGAAATATGTCAAAGGACAAATGCTGAGCTTCCTTTTCGGCCTTTTTCTATTATCACTGGCTGGTCTATATATGTTCCCTGTGTCTCCACTAGATACTATTGTTTCTACGGGTGAACTGTATACAATTATCATGGCGGTTGCGCTTGGTCTTGTGGCAGGACTCTCAAGTGGATTATTCGGAGCGGGAGGGGGTACCATTTTAGTGCCGGGTACGGTTATTTTATTACAGGTAAGTGAGCATATGGGGCAAGGAGTTTCCCTCCTTGCGATTATTCCAACAACGATTCTAGGTACTTGGCTGCAATATAAACAAGATAACTTGGCCCTTCATATTGTTCCATTGTTAACAGGTACAGCTTTTATCGGGGGCTTAGCGGGAGGATATATGGCCATTCTCACTCACGGTATGATTTTAAGAATATTGATTGTCATGGCATTGCTCTATATTGGTGTACAAAATACAATCAAAAACTATCCTTGGAGAAAAAAAGTTCCTTCAGGGCAAGTTTCCAAAGCGAATTAAAAAAAGATTTCTTTCCTTCATTTATTGAAGGGAAGAAATCTTTTTTACTATGTTTTCCGATAAGATTGAAATAATTTTCGATGTTCAGAAGATGTCGGGTGAAGCTTCTTAATTGGGGCTTGGTCGATTGCATCATTTACCCGCTTAGATACCTCACGCATTAAGGATCGAGCGTCCCAATCCAGTGGCCAACCATTCCATAAACGCAATTCACCAGCAACAAAAACACCTATAATTTGATCACGATTCCCAAAACGAGTCAGCTCCCAAATAAGATCACGAGAAGGATGAAATTCAGGGATATCGATGTCTATAATAAGAAAATCAGCTGCTTTTCCTGTGGCAATTTCCCCTGTTATGTTTTCGAGGGAGATGGCTTCTGCCCCTCCCGAGGTAGCATGGTCGAACCAAGGCCAACCTCCACCAGTTGAAAAATCACCAGTTGGAATTCCAAAGGCTAAGCGTTGTGTTGCTTCTGCAGCATCTAGTAATCGGAACCCATCACTTCTTGTACTATCTGTTCCAATTCCGAATCGAATTCCTAGTTCGTGCATGGATGTTGCTGGAGCTGTCGCATTGCCTTTCCATAATGTTGCAACAGGATTATAGGCAATAGCCGTATCTGTTTCTTTAATTAAACGTAATTCATGAGGTGTTAGTAACGTAGCGTGGGCAATGAGAGTTTGAGGACCTAGTGCTTCAACAGAATGTAAATGTTCAAGAGGTCTCAGTCCTTGGTCAATTATTGACCGTTCGACAGCGGAGAGATGCTCATTCACATGCGTTTGGAACACAACTCCTGCTTCATGACATAGGGAAGCAACACTGTATAACATTTCATTGGATGCTGCTTCTGGAATAGAGATGGCTAAAGAAGGATGAATAAGGCCATTGCTTTGCCAATTTGCTAAGTGCCTCTCAGCTCGTTGTAGTAGTTGGTGCGACTCCAATGTAGGAGCACCGCCTTTATCATTACAAATTAAGCCAAGCACACATCGCAAACCAGCGTCTTTCACCGCCTGGGCTAACGGAGCTAGATCTCCTTCTGCACGAGTTCCAGCATCAACAACTGTTGTAAATCCGCCTCTAAGTGACTCAAGTGCTGCCAGTTTGCCAGCAAGATACACGAGGTCTTCAGTAAGAGAGCCTTCTAGTGGCACCCATATTCTCTTGAAAATTTCAGATGGTTCCCCAAATGCTAAGGTTTTTCCGAAAGCTTGTGTAAGATGATGGTGTGCATCGATAAAGCCAGGCATTAAGGCAACATCAGGCATGCTTATTTGTTTCGTGTCAGCATAGCGAAGTTGTAATTCAATAGAAGGACCGACATCGGCAAATTGCCCGTTATGAACAAGCACAGAATAATCCGTAACGGGCCCATCTCTCAGAATTACGTATTCAGGCAAAAAAAGCATTGGTTCGTCTGTGAAAATTTTTGGATCAATAGACATTCGAGTACTCATCAAACCCCACCCTTCTCACGATTAATAGATAGCCTTAAAGTAACAGTAAGATCTAAAGTCGTCAATGAATAGGGAAGCTAGTGACGATGAATGACGAAAATTGAACAATATTACCAATTTTATACAAAATATGTTTTTTGCGATTGATTTTTTCTACATACGTTATTGCTGCTTCAAATAGAAATTTTTCCATACCAGAAGATCTTTCAATAGTTGGATTTGATAATATGAGTATATCTGCAAACCATTTTGTGGGGCTTACTACGATATCACAATAAATGGACAGGTCTTTTAACCGATGTTCTTAGCACATTTTAAATATAGAATAGCATTTTCTAACAAAGCTAATTGAAAGAAGTAGCTAATACAATAGGGATGCTCAGAAATTATTAAAGACAAAAGAAAGATTGGCGATTGAACTTGAGAGAGCAATTGGCAAACAGAAAAAAAACAGAACGTTAGGGCGTCAAGTAATTCAAACCCTACTTAAGATAATTTTGAAGGCGAGTTTTAATAAGTTGCTTGCTTTGATATAAGAGAAAAAGTGGTTTAGAGTTTGCCTTTTTAAGATCGTATTAAGAATGTAAGTCTAACTCCGATAAAGTGAAACTTGCTTTTTATGGTATTCGATATACGGGTAGTGACAGGGACTATTACTATTTAATATGCAATTTCTAAGGTTTGGGCGGGTAGGCAAGCTACCAAAACTACCTTCAGGCAATAAGTTACTTGTATAAGCCGAAGGGAGTGAGAAAATGGGTAGGCGAATCAAACATACGTCACGTGACGTGGAAGAATTAGCAAGGCTCATGCTGGCGGAGGCGATCGGTGAGGGAGCTGAAGGGATGGACTTGGTAGGAACAGTTGTGGCCAATCGGGTTGAGGCAGACTGTGATCCGGACTTCAAAAATTTGCGCAATATCAGACACGCTATCCATCAAACCATACCGGGAACTGGAATTCCTCACTTCGAGCCTGTTTTAAACGGAGCATTGTATACACAGCGTCCCACAGAAAAAGATCTCCAAAGGGCCAGGAATTTGTTGCAAGGTCATAGGAATCCTCGAGCCAGAATGAATTTGTGGTTTTTTAATCCAAGTCCGGGGCAAACATACCGAGATCCTTGTACCCCCACGATGCCAAGATCCCCTATGACTCAGTTTGATTTTGCGCACAAAAATCATTGCTTCTATGTCGCTATACCGGGCTACTGCCCAGAGTTTTATAGATGAAATAATAAGGAGATGATCTCATGACTTATGGAAACTCTAGTTATAATCCAATGAACGCTGGTTTTTATCCAGCTACCATGATGGGGAACAGTGCCGCACAACAACCAAGCGGCTTCCCGGCGGGGATGCCTTCTGGACCCGCGTATTCTGTGCCAGTGGTTCCGATGGGGACTGGGCAGCAGCTACCGACAGGAGTGGTGGAAGAATCGTTTATCGAAAATATCCTGCGCTTCAACAAAGGCAAGGTTGGTACATTCTACTTTACTTACCAAGGTAACGACAGCTGGAATTCAATGGTTTACCACGGGCGCGTTGAAACGGCTGGCCGTGACCATATCATTATCAGCGACCCGTCCAGTGGTAAACGCTACCTGCTGCTGATGGCAAATCTCGACTGGGTAGAATTTGAAGAACAAATTAACTATCCTCACACGGAAATTAGTCCGGCTGTCCAGGCGTCCATGGAAACATCGGAGTGATTGAACTGCACCCTATCAAGTAGACAGTGGAAATAATAAAAAGGATTTTAGCGGCTTTAGCTCTATATTCCATAGGGCTAAGGCCGTTTAATCGTCTTGGTATCTATCATGATTAGAAAAATGGATGTAGGGAGTGATAGATGACAGTGCTTGATATTCAATTTAATTCTAAAACCGAACAAGTTGAATTAGTACCGTAATGGTAAAACAGAAGTTCTTGCGGATCATTCTCCTACAGAGCCTCAAAAATCACCAGACAAAAAAATAGTAGCATAAAAGTAGTAAGCATAGGATCATACGATTCATCGGTATTTTCATTAATGATTGGCTATATTATTTCATATGGGTTAGTTTAGGAGGATATCTTATAATTCTTCTACTGAATTAGGTTTCTCAATTAGATGATAGTTTTTATTGTTATGTGTGAATTTTTGAGGATACATTATTTCACCTGTTTCATTTTGTTTATAATGGTAATATCAAATAATACCTTGTAGAGGTGATTATCCATGTGTGGTAGATTTACCTTGACCGCAACTAAAGAACAAATTGAAGAGCAGCTGCTCGTAGAACTGTTTGATTATCAACCAAGATTCAATATAGCTCCTAGTCAGCCTGTATTAAGTGTTATTTCAGATGGAGAAAAAAGAAGGGCTGGTTACTTAAGATGGGGTCTTGTGCCTGTTTGGGCAAAGGATCCTAAAATTGGATATAAGATGATTAATGCTCGAGGTGAAACGGTTGATGAAAAACCAGCTTTTAAACGATTACTTAAACGCCGTCGTTGTTTAATTGTTGCTGATGGATTCTATGAATGGAAACGAACGGAAGGAAATAAGAAACCATATAGAATAACTGTAAATGAAGGCATCTTTACATTTGCCGGATTGTGGGATAGATGGAAGTCTAATGATGAGGAAATTGTTTCTTGTACGATTCTTACAACAGAGCCTAATGAGTTTATGAAGGGAATCCATGATAGGATGCCAGTTATCTTGGCTGAAGAAGATAGAAAAGTTTGGTTGGATCCAAGTTTGAAGGATAAACAGATCTTAACGGACCTTATAAAGCCATATCCAGACCAAGAGATGAATGCATACGAGGTTTCGACTTTGGTTAATAGGCCTAAAAATGAGAAGGAAGAGTGCATTAGATCGTTAATGGAATAACCGCCTATTATTTGGTTTAGGTGCAACTGTCACTGCTCGAAGTATGTCGAAATAATATTGACAAATTGCGGGTGGTGACCAGGCACTTTTACTTTTCAAAAACTGTTGAAACTGAGCAGAGTAAGCTTTATATAGAGAGACCTTAGAACTTAATTTCTAAGGTTTTTTTATGGTTGAATTTGATCTTACTAATTATGCATAAGAATCTAGCATAACCACCCATAATAAAAGGCAGAATAATCATTTTCAGAACAAAGTTAGTAACTATGAATATACTAATAGTGCAAAGTGAAAAAATCATATAAAGGAGAATGTCATATGGGAAAGAAGGTAGATACGACTCTTCAAGATTTATTAGGGCTTCTAAAGTTGCCGTCTGATACAAGTTTGCGTGACTTACTCGAGTGTTTATTGGCTGCTGAGAAAGATAGTCTATTAAAACCAGTACTAGATACAGATCTCGACTTAGAGTCTTTATTAAAGAAAAAAAAGGAACTTGTCCTTCCACACTTACGCGACCTTGATACTATTCGAAAGATTCTTAAACTATTAGAAGAAAAAATACAGGCAGTATTAGAGAGAATCTTAGAGCTTCTTAAAGAACTACGTAAAAAAGGCAAAGATGCAGAAAAATGTGACCCGGCGGACAAAAAGCGACTTTTAAAATTAATCCTACTATTATTGAATCTTCTTAATCTTAAAGACCTCCTCGAAAAATTGGAAGCCATTCTTGATAAGAAAAAATAACAAACTTTCTTTAGGTAAAACTTTTGGTTTTACCTTCGGTGGGACAACCACCTAATCGATTCGAGTCAGTTGAACGACTCTCATAAATGAATGTATGCTTAAGGGGATGCAAGGGGACGGTCCGAGACTGGTGAAAAAGTACAATTTCTATTAAAAAGAGGGAACCCAACTACAACAAGTAGTATCTGTTCGGAGTTTCATTTTCCATATACAGTAGTTAGAGTTATAACTTTTGAATTTTTCACTGATCCCGAACCGTCCCAGTGCTTCTCTAGCCTCCTCATGGTGAAAATGAAAACCGTAGGCTGGAGAAAGACTTAGAGATAATTGATTCGGGAGGGGATCATTTGGTTTCCTCTGGTGAGCTTATTAATAAACAAATGCAAATTATTGTGAAAGGATAAGTTTCCTCCTCCAAAAATATAGAAACGCCTGTGGTTGTCCATTTTAGGAAATCACAGGCTCTTTTTTTACCATAAGTATTTATAAGGTTTTAGATTCATTAGCAAATCAAGTTCTTATAGGAAATCATATCTGATTAGCCTATCAACCCCAATTTATTTTATCAAGAGGATATCATATCAGTTTCAGTAGAGGAATGAGAAAGTGATTGTTTATATAAAAGTTACAGTATGAGTGGTATGATAATAATAAAGATATAAAGGATAATTAAGGAAAAGATATTGTTCAATCCATATGCTAGGCTTGGTAAGCAATCGAGAAACAAGTACCAAATGATAGATACGCAGATGACGACTTAATGATTAATTATATACATACCAATTGGCAACAAATAACCTTTCATCGGGGGTAGAAGGATAAACATAATTAGAACGGAGGTGGGATATAATGGAAATGATTCATATTCCTCAAGATACTAAAACGATTATGAGTACATCGAGTAAGGGTGATCAATCAAAATGGTTAGTTGGAGGTAAATGGATTAAAGAAAATACTCGTGGTTATGAAAATATAGCAGAGTATGTTGCTTCCCTCGTTTTGCAATGTTCCACCTTAGCAAAAACTTCTTACATTTCTTATACACCATGTTTGATTGAAAAGTATGATGGGAACGTAAAAGAAGGCTGTTACTCATTGGATTTCCGTGGTCCTTTACAAGAAGTCACACTCGAACGGCTATTTGAAGCAAACTTTGAAACAACTGATGACATTTTAAATAATAGTCGTTACTCCACAGTAGATAAATTTAACGCCGTTATGGAAAAAGTACACCATTTTACTGGACTAGATATTTCAGACGAAATGGCACGAATGCTAGCATTCGATGCATTTATTCTGAATGAGGATCGTCATACAAATAACATTTTGTTTTTATTTAATCCGAATGAAGAAGCTTGGCAGTTAGCTCCGCTTTTTGATCATGGTCTAAGTCTATTATCCGATTTAAAAGACTATCCACTAGAGAAACCTATGAGCATTTTAAAAAGAAAGGTAAAAGCCAAGCCTTTCAACTCTTCTTTCACTAAGCAGTTAGATTTATACAAAGGGAACCCTTTTATAAAACGTAGTTTACTTCTTGAAAAATTAAATGAAAGCCCCTACGATGTAGGCAGAACAAAAGACGTTGTTCTCTCACAATTAAAAGATGTACGATTGCAACAACTAATTATTGACTAAAAGAGAAGGTGGCGAAATGATCGACTATATGAAGTTTGATGTTATGTTGTTTGACGATGTGATTGCTACTGTCGATTTAAAACCTAATGGAAGTGAAAAACCATATGTTATTAACTATATTGAAGGATTTAATAAACAATTTTCACCAAATCCAGAGGGGTACATTACAATAGAAGAGTTAGAAAAATGGCTAAAGTGGCGTGTGCTTCCCGAAACAAGATTCAATGTTGATGAATTATTAGCTGCACTCGGTTTAAATAGCTATAATCGTTGGGCTATTATACGTAAGACACATGGTGTAATGGCTGATGATGAGATTTGGCTGCGCTTTAAAGGTGAAACATTGAAGCATGAAGATGTGACCCTACGCACATCTCTTTTTTATCCAAGTTCGACTAATTAAGGCTGTACTCTTTATAGACTTAGATCGGTTTAAACTTATTAATGGTTCGTTAGTCACCATTTAGGATGAATTTTTAAAATGTGTTTCAGAACGATTAAAGGCATTAGGTTACTTCTTAAGAAGACGAAGGGTTTCCCTACGTCTTTTTTTATGGTCTTAAACTTAACAAGACTGCCAGTGACCTGTCGTCATAACAATCACTGTCAATTTAAAAGAGGAGGTTGAGGGATATACGTCAGCCCTTACTCCAAATGAGACAAAACGATTGAATCCTTCACCTTTCGCCTCATTATTTAAATTTCTATTTTTTCGAATGACCTATTTTGCTATGATATGACTAGCTAATAGATAACAAAATTTTACTCAAACAAAATGAGGCAGGTGGGAAACAGGTTTGTATACATATTGGATTTGGCTATTATTACTCTTACTATCTTGGCTATTTGCCTTATTGCATTATCAAGGGAGTTTATTAGAAATCCCAAACCGCATCATTGGGTGTGCAGCCTTCTTCAGCTTCTTTTTCATGTTACCTTTATTTAAAAAGCATCCATTCATTTTTACGATGATCACGGCTTTGGTGGCAGCATCGGCTGTTTTAACACTATGGCCGGATAGCAGCGGAACAACGAACCCATTTACCTTCCTAGTTTTTACAATCTTAGCAGGGATGTCGGTGTTTTACCTCAAAGGTTGGCAGAGTATTCTAATCGGATGCATCCTGCTTGTTGGTTTGGTAACACCTCATTTTTTCGCGTATTCTAGTTATTCACTGGTCTTTATTGTGCTTTATACATTGTTAGTCGGGGTTGCCTTGGCGACATACCGCCACACGAAAACAAAGGTAGATGAAAACGAAGCTAGGAACGAAGCGCTATTGAGTGAGTATAAAAAAATGAAGCGGCGCCTCGTAAACGATGAGCAGGCTGCGAGGCAGGAAGAGAGGACCCAGATCGCCAGGGAAATCCATGATTCTGTCGGTCATAAATTAACGGCATTACTCATGCAATTGGAAGTAGCGCGAATGGAACAAACGGATGAAGCAGCTCATTCAAGGCTCCTAGAATTAAAACAGCTTGCAAAGGAGAGTCTTGAGGAAACACGTCGTGCAGTGAAAACGTTGAAACAAGATGAAATAGGTGGGTTATCTGCGATTATAAGGCTCGTTCGAAAACTTGAAGCAGAGAGTTATCTGCGAATTCAGTTTTCAATCAGACATGGTGCGTTAACGGCGCCATTAGGAAATGATCAGGCGATCGCCGTGTATCGTGCAGTACAGGAAGCCCTGACAAATGTGATGCGTCACTCCGGTGGACGTGAAGTGGAAGTCGTCTTTGAAGCACCGGCTGGAGGGGTATTTCGATTTGAAGTGTCGAACCAAGTGAAAACGAAAGGGCATCACAAAGAAGGATTTGGACTATCTTTTATGAGAGATCGGATTGAGGATGCTGGCGGGAAACTTGAAATCGCTCAATATGATGGACAATTTATCGTGCGCGGGACGTTACCACTTCTCGCAATGAAAAGGGGGAAGATGGAGTGATTCGAATATTACTAGCTGAAGATCAGGTGATGGTTAGACATGCACTGAAAATGATGGTGGAGACAGACGCTGAGATAAAGGTAACAGGGGAAGCGAGTCATGGAAAGGAAGCTGTTTCCCTTTGTGAAAAACAACATTTTGATGTGATTATCATGGACATTCGAATGCCTGAAATGGATGGATTGGAAGCGGCACGTATCATCCACTCCCGTTGGCCAGACCGTAAAGTACTCATGTTAACGACGTTTAATGACGATGAATATGCATTGGAGGCTCTAAAGAGTGGTGTGAGTGGTTATATGCTTAAGGATGCGGAGCCAGAGGAACTCATCAAGGCCATTCGAAGTTGTTTGGCTGGGGGGGTCTCCTTGCAAGACCAAGTAGCAGCAAAAGTAATGCCACGTCTCCTCAAACAACAAGAGAGAACACAAGATGTGAATCCATCGCTCACACCAAGAGAGTTGGATATTATCCGCCGAATTGGCGAAGGGCGAAGTAACAAAGAAATCTCAGAGGAACTGGCCTTGTCGGTTGGTACTATAAAGAACCATATTACTATGATCCTCGATAAGCTTGAGCTGAGAGACCGGACACAGATTGCGATTTATGTGATCAGACATAACCTTGTTTAAGCCTTTATGAGGATCATGTCAACGAGCTATTAATAATAAAATGACTTAAGTCATGCAAAATGAAAAAGCTGATGACTGAAGACAGTGGGAGCACTGTCTTTTTATGTATATACTTTGAATTATATTAAACATGAAATAACGTCCACCAAGAGCGAATGCGAGTGTTAATCTTATGAAAAAGCGTTTTACGATAAAAGGAGGTAGCGGCATGCTTGAAACAGAAGAGCTGAAAAAAGTTTTTAAGGGAAAGCCCGCAGTAGACGGTGTTAATTTATATATGGATAAAGGGGAATCGGTCGGGTTATTAGGGCCGAATGGAGCAGGGAAATCTACAACCATCTCCATGATTTCCTCACTTATCAAACCTACTTCAGGCGATGTGAAGCTGAAGGGACAAAGTGTTTTGAAGGATCCAGGGATTATTCGGAATGTCTTAGGTGTTGTTCCCCAGGAAATTGCCTTGTATAACGAACTGACTGCTTATGAAAACTTGAAGTTTTTTGGAAGAATATATGAATTGAAAGGGAAGCAGTTAGAATCGAAAATTCAGGAGGTACTAGAGATTGTCGGTCTGAAGGAGCGACAAAAAGAAATTGTCAAAACCTATTCAGGAGGAATGCAACGACGAATTAACATGGCTGCAGCGATGCTTCATGAACCAGAACTTCTTATTATGGATGAACCGACTGTGGGGATTGACCCCCAATCAAGGACTCACATCCTGGATACGGTAAGGCATCTTAACCAAGAGAAGGGCCTAAGCGTACTGTATACAAGTCATTACATGGAAGAAGTGGAGCGATTGTGTGACCGTGTATACATCATGGATCACGGTCAGATTATTGCATCCGGAACAAAGGATGAATTAAAGAGCATTTTGTCCGGTGAAGAAACGATCTGGATCGACCTAGACCGGCCTTATCCAGACTTGGTTACAGACTTGCAGTCGCACGATGGAATCCGTCAGACAATTGAAACGGAGAAGGGCTTGAAGTTGATCGTACCAAAGGGAAGCAAGTTACTTGGTAGTATCTTTCAGGCTGCGGAACGTCATCAGGCACAAATTTTAAATGTTAATGTGCAGGTACCATCGTTAGAAGACGTGTTTTTACACCTGACAGGCCGAAAGCTAAGGGATTGAGGTGAAGGAGATGGGAAACTTTTTAAAAAAGGATATTCTCGTTCTGCTTCGTGATCGAACAGAACTAATGATTCTCCTACTCATGCCGATTTTATTAATCGTTATTCTGAGCTTCGCTTTAAGGGGGATCCTTGGTGGGGATACATCGGACTTCCAAATGGATGTTGCTTTTGTGATAGAGGACGATGAACAGCAGGGGGTCATTGATTTTATAGAAGATTTGGAAACGATGGGGATGCCTCCAGAAGTAATTATGGAGTTGGAACAAGTTGTAGAGGAAATAAAACCTTATACCATGTTGGAAGACCTAATGAATAATGAAAGTGTCAGCAACATGGTGACAGTGGAAGAACTCGATTTTTCCGAAGCAGAGGAAGCATTGGAAAACGAAGATCTCACCGCACTTTTGCTGATCCCTGAAGATTTCACGTACCGTTCCCTTCAAAAAATGCTATTAAATGAAGGGGATGGCAGTGAACTGAAAATGACTGTGAAGGACTATAGTTCGATTCGAACAGATGTATTTCTTAACATTGTGAATCGATATGTTAATACAGTGAATTTTGAAACGGCAATATCTCAGACATTAATAGATTTGGGCCATGGGGATGTTTTGTCAAAGCGAGCAGAAGGAGAGGTGATGGAGGCACAGGAGTTTGGAGGAGTAGAATCCATTTCCGCTCGTGAGCCGATCACATCTTTCCAATACTATACAATCAGTATGGCAGTGATGTTTGTATTATTTGTTGGATCGACGATTGCAAGTAAAGCGTATGTGGAAAAAAAGCAGCATGTGTTTAATAGAATCATACTTTCAAACCGTCATCCAATTGTTTATTTAGGTGGAAAAATGATTTCGGCATCTGTCATTTCTTTTTTCCAATTGATCATTCTTTTTCTGGTATCAACCTTGGCCTTTCGAACATTTCCCCTCGATGAACCGGCGTTTTGGGCAGGAATTGCTATCATTGCCATCATTCTTGCAATCTGTGTAGGTGGTTTTGCTTCATTATTAACAGCGCTAACGGTGAAATACGAAAATGATGCCCTTAATCATATTTTTTCTGGTGGAATTGTGACGTTACTTGCCCTTGTTGGTGGGAGCTTCTTCCCAACATCCGAAATGCCGGCAATGATCGGAACCATAGGGAATTGGACACCAAATGGTGCGGCATTGACTGCATTTTTAAAGTGGATGCAGGAGCTTGATATGACTATGATTCTACCTTATTTACTTCGAATCGCAGTGTTGGCAGCCATATTGATTATAAGCAGTATTCTCATTTTTCCAAAAAGGAGGTCGTTGTAGATGAAATCAGTATTTTTATTACAGTGGCATCGGTTACGCCGTGCTCCTATACTCGTTCTCTCATTCCTCGGATTGACCATTCTGTTCGTATCTTTTCTAGCAGGATTTGGTGGACCGAACAGCCAGATTACGATTTACACCTACGGAGACCCATCCTTGGAGGAAGAGAAAAAGGTAGAGTGGCTGGAGCGATTAAATGAAGCGGAGAATATGACTTTTCAATGGGTAGAGGAATCAGAAGCCCATGATGCGGTTTCTACCGGGGACGCTGGACTCGCACTGAAGTTGATGAACGATGACTATCGAATTCTCATTGCAGTACAGGAGCCGTCTAGTGTTACAGTGGAAAACTATGTTTATCAGGTGTTTTCGGAGGAGTTACGGATACAGGAAATAGCATCGCAGGTAGACGCAGGTGAATTCCGTACAGAATTGGAACGATTTCTGAATGAACCTAGCATGAAGGTCGTAACTGAATCCTTAAGTGGTGAAGAAAGCTCATTTATCTATGATAACCAACTTCACGTGTTGTTTGGGATGACTCTATTCTTCTCCATATATACGATAATGTTTAGTTTAATGAATGTGGCGGAGGAAAAAAGAGTGGGAACCTGGGACCGTCTCATCGTTTCGCCACTGCACAAATGGCAGATCTATTTCGGACATTTGCTTTACTGCTTTCTGATTGGATATGTTCAAATTCTCGTTGCTTTTCTATTTTTTAAAGTTATCTTTGGATTTGATTTGGGACAGCGGTACGGCACTCTTTTATTCGTCATCGCTTGCTACACTTTTGCTATCGTGAGCCTAGGGATGCTAGTCATGGGGCTAGTGAAAAGATCTCAGCAAATGCAGGCAGTCGTTCCAATTCTGGCTACGGCGATGGCCATGCTAGGTGGTGCGTACTGGCCAATCGAGATTGTCACAAATGACATTATGGTTGCTCTAGCGAAAGGAATGCCGATTTATTACGGACTAGATGCCTTGAAAGGTGCTTCCATCTATAACCAAGGATTGCCTGAACTGTTGCAGCCCATATCGATTATGTTATTGTTTGGCGTGGTCTGCATGGGACTCGGAATCAATCTGATGGAGCGCCGAGCTTAGAAAATGTATTTTATTTGAGAATACTTAAAGTAAAGAACAGGATAACACTTGAAGCAGTCACTACTTTTATTTTAGAATTAGCATAAAAAAGAAGTTACCAATTAAGTAACTTCTTTTCTCTTATGTGATTACACTCCGTTGAGAGTACCTTGATATTTATAGAAGTTTAATAGACTCTGATGCAGTGCAATCTTTAATATACGTTACAAATTTGTTCGACCGCCTTAAATAATTATCTAACTCATTTATTTAAAATAAGATTGTACAATATTAATTTCTAACTTGCACAGAAATTTTTATTGAATACTTCTCAAACCCTTTAACAGATAACTCATCAAGTAGAATATCCTCATAAAAATAACTTTTCAAAACGAGATCATGATCTTTTGCATAGTTTACTAATCGTTTCTAAGTTTTCTCAATACTTGACCAGCCTCCATCGTGATAGGCAACCAAGTTAGTTCCTTTTCCATCGTGTGATTCGCATAAGTCGGTTCATCAACTATGGTATAAAGATAGTCATAATTATCGGTTTCTCCATTTAGAATATTGTCGACACGTATCATCCATCCTTCAGAGGCGGACGGAATAATATCAGGAAGCAAGGGGACGGATCTCGAACCGTCCCTGTACTTCCTTTACTACTTCTAAGTTGATGGTACAACATCTAAATGAATATTTTAAAGGGTAAAGAACCAGCTGAAATTGGGAGTGAAGCAAGGAGACGATTCAAATTTGGTGAAAAAGGCAGGGGAATCCTGTCTTTTTTATATTAGCCATACTGAGGAGTGGGCTCGACTGACTCATCCGCGATTGGCTATATATTAAACACACAAGCTATTAGACTATTAAAAATCGTGGTCGTTTTTTGGTAATTACACAAAAAAGCATAATTGTAAAAAAATATACAAAATAATTGTAGGAGATGTATAATTGTGTAAAAAGGTAATTAATGTGCATTGAAAGGGAGAGCATAGAATTTCTCAACTATTAATAGTGAAACGTTTGTTGAACAGTTGAAAAAAAGATAGCTAAGGTACAAACGAAACCAAATAGAAAAGGTGACGCCTAAAGTGAGGTTTACTTTGCAATAAAATCGCTATAGAAAGGATGATCCCATGTCCGACCGACTAATCAGACTCATTCGTATCATTAATCTTATTCAATCAAGCCCAGGTATTAAATCAAAAGAGCTAGCCGAAAGGTGTGAAACGACTGAGAGGACCATTTATCGAGATTTGGAAATGTTAAGTGCTGCGCGTGTTCCAATTATGAGCGATGGGTATGGGAAGGGGAATCGGTTTGTAGGGAATTTTTCTCTTTATCCTCTAAATTGGACTGAAGAAGAGGCTGTTGCATTTGGAATGATGCCGAAAATCCTTGATCCTATTACCCACCTCATTCCATTAGACTTTTACTCCGCCTATGAAAAGGTAATGGCAACACACCAAAAAGAGAAAAGCGACATGCAAGATGTTCTTCAGAAAATGGTCTCAATCATTCAAATGGGGACACCTGCTTTCCAGGAGGAGCAGTCCAACTTCCTCTCACCTGTCATTCAAGCTATTATGAATTCAAAGTCGATTAAGGTCGTCTATCACACACAAAGTCGAGATGTAACGACAGAACGATATCTTGACCCTTATTATTTAATTCCACGTGATCATCGATTTTATTTGATCGCATACTGTCATAAGAAAAAGGGGATTCGTACATTTCGTTTAAGCAGAATGCTGGAAGTGATGCAAACGGATCAATCATTTGAAAAGAAAGATTTTAATGTAAGGGAGTATTTCCAACATACATGGTCAATTATTCAAGGAACGGACAAGATTCATTTTAAAGTGCTATTTAGCTCAAACGTTGCTCGTTATGTAAAGGAAGAGGAGTTATTTGTTACACCAAAGTTGACTGAAAGAAGTGATGGGAGTTTGCTATTTGAAGTTACCCTTAATCACGACCGAGAGTTTTTACAATGGATTATGCAGTACGGAACGGATGCAGAAATCCTTGAACCTGTTCATTACCGAGAAAAAATGAAACAAGTGTTAACAGATTGGCTGAAAATTTATCAATAAAACATTCGTTCGCTGACAATATGCTGTCATTTCCTCTTGATATCCTATGAATGTAAATCACATTCAAAGGGGGATACAAAAATGAAAAAAGCAAGTGCGTTTTTGATGTCAGTGGTAGCTGCTGCAGTTGTAATTACTGGTTGCGGGGAAGAATCTACGGTTGAAAGGGTTGATGATGAAACTCAAGCAAGTGAACAGTCAGCAACAGAAGTCAATTGGATGGAAGAAAAGAGTAATTTAACAGATCAAGAACAAATGATTAAGAGTTTTGTTGAACAGTTTTATACAACTGATGCGGATGCGCGTGACAAGGCTATTGAAGACTTTATTCATCCAGACGTCCAACCGCTGTTCCATCTCATAAGTGGTTTTACAGAAGAATCAGAGATTACAACGGTTGATGCAGATCAGTTTGCCATTATTGAGTCAATGGAACATGAAGAAGACGGAGAAGTAGGAGTCATTACGTTGGCCAGACTTCAAGATGACGCTGGTAAAATGGAAGAAATGGTATTATTTGTCTATGAAGAAAAACTAGGCTGGATTTTTAGTCCGCTCGTTGAAGATGAAGATATGCGCGAATCGTATGATGAACTACGAGCACTGTTATCAGCAGACACCCCTCCCGAAGAATTATTAGCCACATTTGAAGAAGTGAACAATGAGGAATCTGAAGAGGCCCCTTCAGAAGAAGAAACGAATGAAGTGGGTACACGTAACAACCCACTTACCATTGGTGAACGTGTATCCTTGGAGTACCGAGACCTTTTTTATGGAAATGTGCAGTTAGAAATGGAGATGCTAGAGGTTATTAGTGGAGATGAAGCTTGGGAGCTTGTTCAAAAAGGCAATCCATTTAATGATGAACCAGGTGACAATCAAGAATACGTGTTAGCGAAGTTTCATGTGAAGGTACATGAAGTCGAGGAAGAACCATTTGATTTGAATCATGCACAATTTGATGCAGTCAGTGCAGCAGGGAATTCGTACGATGATTTTGTTTCTGTCTCAGGCCTAGAACCGGACTTATGGAATGAGATGTATGAAGGAGCAGAGCGTGAAGGGTATACGTATTTCCTTGTTGATAAAGACGATGACAACCCACTTGCAGCGTTTAAGCGACGCAGTGATGCAGAAGTTTGGTTTGAGTTGCGATAGGATTGAGGAAGTCAGCTGGGCTGTTGAGCTTAGCTGGCTTTAACTTATTAATAAGCTAGAAATCAATAATGAGTCGAGGAGTTAAACTATGAATATATTTTCCGCACTATCACAAGGAAAAGGTCGATTAAATGAAGAAAATATGTCGGCAATCTTAGCTTATTTACTAAATCCACGAGAATCTCACGGGTTAGGGGATACCGTTTTGAAAGAATTTCTATTTTTATTGGATTCTACTGATGAGCTTGGGTTATCTAATGAATCGTGGGATGAAGTTGACGTCAGGTTAGAAGAATCATATGAGTTAAGCAATGGATCTGTTCGAACTATTGATATTCGGGTTAGTTTATTTAAGAAAGAATTAGTGAGCTTGGAAGATGAGTATGTAGAGAAGTATCGAATTTGTATAGAGAACAAAATCAACCCTCGCGCTGCGCAAGATGAACAGTTTTTGAATGAGTTTCAAGGAATTGAATTAGATGTTGATTCAGAGGGAACTTCAATTGTCATGGTGTTTTTAACTCCATTTGTTAACAGCTCTAAGCTACAAGCTGAATATAACAATTTGGATGAAGAAACACTTGGAAAACACAAAAAAGCTTGGAAGTACTGGACAAAGTCGAATGAAGAAATTGATGTGGTAACAATCTCAGATATGCTAAGAAATGTTCTGCGTTTGGAACATGAAGCTCGTATTAACCCGATAAGTGAGTATATGCGACATACGTTAAAAGCGCTGATTGTCCACATAGATGAAACAATTAATATAACAGTCAAAGAGCGAGGCCGCTCATTGGCTGGTGATGTAATACAAACGGTTGAGGGTAAACTCGACGGTGTTGATTTTACAATTAAGAGAATGAGTACGGGGAGCATTTTGATTATTGATAGCGATGGGGAGGAAGTAGCTAATACAAAAGGAATGCTCCGAGACATTATTAAAGACAAAGGATTGGCAATAGAACTTGAGAGAGCAAATGGCAAACAGAAAAACACAAGAACACTAGGGCGTCAAGTAATTCAAATGCTACTAAAGAAGTAAAATCGTAGACGAATTTCGATAAGTTGCTCTAATGTAAGAGAAAAACATAGGTTAGAGTTCCTTATTAAATTCGATTAGAATGTAAGTCCAACTCTGTTAAAAAGTAAAACTTGTCTTTTATGGTAGAATGATAATAGTTCTAACAAAAAATAACAGGTGGTACATAAAATGCAAAAGCAATTTATTTTTATATTTGTTCAACAATTTTCAAAAGACTTATTAGAGCTTGCTCAGCGAATTGAAAATCATTTATTTGATCAGCCTCATGCAGCTATGATGCAAGCTCGACTGTATAGTGAAGAGTTAGTAAAGATGATCAGTGAACAAGAAGGACTTGAGGAAGTCTTTCCACTAAAGCACTATGAAAGGATTCATAAATTACATCGCCAAAACGCAATAGATGAGGAGATCTATTCGAAATTAGAGTTAATTAGAAAAAAAGGTAATAAAGCTACACACGAAATTAAAGAAGCGGATATCATGGATGTCTTACAAGTTCATAGGTTTTTATTTGAAATTAGTATTTGGTACATGCAAGTATATGTTAAGTATGACTTTGAAGCGCCTCGTTATCAACTTCCAAAAATGTCCTCAGATTCTGCAATTGATCCTAAGGAATTGGAAAGTTTGATTAAACCGTATTTAGATCAAACTCTAGCTAAGATAGAGAATATACAGGCGTTTTTTGAACAAAAGATTGATAGTTTAAACAATGAAACAAACAAAGGAAATGCCCAGCAAACGTTATCTGAATCTAATGACGCCAAAGACGTAGACATTGAGCTGATTCAAAGAACGAAAAGAATTAATAATGTCTTTAAAGAGAATCACTTTACTTTACATCACACGTCAAGTAAAGCAACAGAATTTGTTCATAGTTCTAATAAAGAAATCATTTATTTGCTCCCAAATAAGAAAGAAATTACTATCGTTATGAATCCAGAGACGATAAAGGATAGTTTCAAAAGTATAGGGGATGAGCGTTATAGTACTGGATTTAGGAAGTTCTCGAAACAAATAAATAAAGGGAAAACGCCTATTAATTATGGATATTCCTTTAAGTTTAAAGTAGAAGATGAACTAGATGCTTTTTTAAAGGAAGTAGTTGCTTCTTATTAACTAGGATGCATTAGTATTATTGGAGGTGAAAATGGGTAAATGCTTTGTTCCATCAAAAGGCATAAGTTCATGGAAAGAATTATTAGTAGATCCTGATAATCAGTGGAAACCAAGTCATTCTGCATACGAACTAGCAAATTGTTGGGAAGAAGCTGAAAATCTACCATCTTGCGTGGAAAAGGTTTTTAAAAAGAGCAATCTCCCTCTTTTTCAAGATGTAATTATAAGAAGTAGGTGATAAAACTGAACCATACTAATTTAATACTACAATATAAAGAACTGATAGAAGAGGCTTCAAAATATAAACGCCCCAAAAGAGAGAAAACAGTGTTCTCTATTGGTGGAAGAGGACATTTTGAAAATCCTATTAGTGATGTCTTAGCATTTTTTATAGATCCAAGAGAAGAGCATCAATTTGAAACTTTGATCTTATCTAGTTTCTTGAATTTGTTAAATAGTGAAGAGGAGATAGATCTTGAAAAGGCTTCTGTAGAAATAGTGGAGCGCGAAGTTGTGACTCAAAAAGGTAATAGAATAGATCTTGTTGTTGCTGGTGACGAATGGGTATTGGTAATAGAAAACAAAATCTACCATCAGTTACTCAATCCTTTAGATGATTATGAGGCTTACATTGAGTCCAAATATCCGAATAAGAGAGCTTACTATGCGATTCTCTCTATTAATAACATTAATTCGATTTCAGAGCGATGGAATAATATTTTATACCAGGATTTGCAGGTCGAAGTAAAGAGAAATGCAGGACCATACATGTTCAACTCTGCCAATGCTAAATGGTCATTTTTCTTAAATGATTTTTTATTAAATTTAGAGGAACTGATAGGTGAATACAAAATGGATCACGATATGATAGAGTTTGTTGAGAAGAACTATGGTGAAATTCATGACCTTATGAAAATTAAAGATGATTATATATTAGCAATTAAAAAGAATTTCTCTGCTATCATCAGTGAAAATTCATTCACAACAGTAATTGAAAAAATTCATAGTTGGTCTGACAGAGTTGCGATTCGCTTCTATTGTCCAGATATCTGGGGTGAAAAATCGAATCTAGTGCTAGTTATATTACCTAATGGAGAATATAAAATATACTTTTACGTTTATGAAATTGCTACGCAAGATCAGGAAATAGAAGTTAAGAGATTACTTTATAGAGGTTACCAGCATTGGAAGGAAGGTAAAGGCAGCATACTATGTTTTAAGACGGAAAATAGCTATGAGTTGGATGGTGTAAAGGGTGAGTTTAAGTTAATGGTACAACATCTAAATGAATACTTTACTGGATAGAGGCAAGGGAAGGTCTATTCGAAATACTATAAATTACCGTAAATTACCGTTACTAGAAGTGAATGTCAATTTGTCAGAATGGATAATGAGGTTGAAACAGAAATATTATTTGAGAGTGAACTTTAAGGATGCAGTCCGAAATACAATGACAAGTTTAACAAGCATAAGAAAAATAGAAAGTATTTTGATTTTATTAAGGAGCAAGGGGACGGAACGGGATCAGTGAAAAAGTCAAAAGTTATAACTCTAACTACTATATATGGAAAATGAAACTCCGAACAGATACTACTTGTTGTAGTTTGGTTCCCTCTTTTTAATAGAAATTGTACTTTTTCACCAGTCTCGGATGGAACTCTTGCTTTTTTAGTTTCGCTAAACGAAGGAAGCGCAAGAACCGTCCCAGCATTTTCAAGTTTAAATAAAAAGAACTGTGGTAATAGTGTAGTAGCACAAATGATAGTTGCTATTCGTGTCAAATTATGATAGATTATTAAATCTAGCCGCGAAAATTAATTTTAAATTAACTCTTGCGCGGAATTATAATTCGTGATATATTATTTCTTGTCGCCACGAACGACTGATTGATTCGGTGGTGATTACGAAAAACAACTTTTGGAAAGTTGTTGCGCGGAACAGAATGATATGTTAAGATAATAAATGTTGCTGATGAAACAGCACATAAGAGTTCTTTGAAAACTGAACAAAAGCCAAGCGAATTAAAAGAGATTTAATATATCTCGTCAATTTTTCTTATCATTTTTACAAAAATGATGAAGTATCGTTAGCGATACATTTTGAGCTAATCAGCTTACCATTTTTATGGAGAGTTTGATCCTGGCTCAGGACGAACGCTGGCGGCGTGCCTAATACATGCAAGTCGAGCGGACT
>NZ_JBWQTU010000028.1:0-30018 GCF_056619925.1 Halalkalibacter sp. HAAS-P013 | reverse complement strand
TTGGGATTTGGACAGAACTACCAATCCTAATTATAAGGAGTTTTTTTGTGCCTTGAAACCATAAATTTCTACTTGAAACTACTTGACAAATTTTTAATAACTTTATGCAAAGCTAATGAATTATTTCCAATATATGTTGCTTTGTAAACTATAGGGCGTCCCAATTCCTTTTTGGGTTCTTCTTTCACCATATTAAATCCATTAAACGCCTTCCCAAAACTAAATCCCATTCAATCATTACATTCAAAAACTATAAAGAAATGACAGTAAATATTTCTTACCATTCTCTTAAAAATCAAATGCTAAAGACATCGTACTGTATTGTTCTTTTTACTTATCGCGAGAGTCAATCTGCTTTTTATTTGTAAGACTATCACCAACTACTGGAAGTTCCTCACGAAAAAACTATCGTAATTTTTCAGTATAAACATCCTATTTAAAAAAAATCATAAATATGCCATAAATAGAGTGCAGAAATAAAAATCGTACGAAAGGGCAAAATCACTGAAAGGTGATGACGCAAAACTATAGGGGCTAACGTTACTATTTTAACTATGCTAGCCAGTTGCCGAAACGGACCTCCGTACGGTTCATCATCTTTGGAGGTAGACATGAATAAGAAGAACATGCGAAAGAACTCACGAAAAGTTTATTGTGGATATTTAACAGCGAAGCAACGAAAAATTGTTAAGTGGTATGAACAGCAAAAAGAAAAGCAAAGAAACATGCAAGAGAGCAAAGCATGAAGGCGATTTGGCATGAACTCTGGGTGAAAATATATCTTTACTTGTATAATTCTTGTCGTGAGGACGATCAAGTGAAGAGAGGAAAGCTATTTAGAAAAGCATATGAGCACCAACAGAAGCTTTTAGATAAACAGGACTAAGGACAGGTCCGTCGTCCTGTGGATATCCCCAAAAAGGTGGATAACCCTCTGTATAAATAGAGGGTTATCCACCTTTTTTGTAGTGGGTCGAGGGACCTGTCCCCTTGACCCTTTTATAAAAACATCCAATCATATTGCCGCTCTCTCACATACGATACTATAACTTTAGTACTATAGGAGGGCGTTACATTGACCAAACATAAAAACTCGCCAGATCATTCAACGAAAAAAAAGAAAAGACCCAATTTCCTTGTTATCCTTGTTGATGAACAACGATTTCCAACCGTTTATGAAAACGAAGAGCTAAAAGAATGGCGCAAACAACACTTAAAGACACAGGAGCTTCTACGAGAAAACGGGATGACATTTTTAAATCATTATATTGGAAGTACAGCTTGCTCACCTAGTAGAACAACGCTTTACACAGGCCAGTATCCTTCCCTCCACGGGGTCACTCAGACAACAGGTGCAGCGAAAGGATCTTTTGATCCAGATGTATACTGGCTTGATCACAATACCGTCCCGACTTTAGGTGACTATTTTCGTTCTGCTGGTTATCGAACGTTTTGGAAAGGGAAATGGCATGCTTCTGATGAAGATCTGATCGTTCCAGGAAGTCATAATGCCATGCTGAGCTTTAACCCAACAACTGGAGTCCCTGATCCTGAAAAACAACAGCTTTATTCTAATGCTAATCGGCTCGATTCCTATGGTTTTGATGGCTGGATCGGCCCTGAACCACATGGATCAAATCCAAGAAATTCAGCTTCATCTGCGGCAATTGGATTAAGTGGCCGTGATGCCGTTTATTCTGAAGAGGTTGTTCGATTACTTAACTCCCTCGAAGACGAAGCTCATGCAAATAATCACGAGCCTTGGCTCATTGTTTCATCATTTGTCAATCCGCACGATATTACCCTATTTGGGCTATTCACACAATTACTACCAACATTTGATTTTTCTGTAGATCCTTCTGTTCCTGTTATCCCACCAGCTCCGACAGCAAATGAAAACTTACTAACTAAGCCACAAGCCCAAAGCAGTTACCGAGACGTTTATCAAAAGGCGTTACAGCCTACATTAGATACACCTTTTTACAGGCAGCTTTACTATTCACTTCATAAGCAGGTTGATAATGAAGTGTATAAAGTATTTACCGCTCTTAAGCAGTCTATTTTCTATGAAGATACCATTGTAGTATTCACGGCAGACCATGGTAGCCTCGTTGGGGCCCATGGAGGATTGTTTCAAAAATGGCATAATGCCTATGAGGAATCCATACATGTTCCACTCGTTATCCACAGTCCTAAATACTTTTCTAGCTGTAAAGAAACGGATATGCTTACAAGTCATGTCGACATAGTTCCCACGTTATTAGGACTTGCAGGCATTGATGTTCAAGAAGCCCAAGAGAAACTGAAAAAAGATCATTCAGAGGTCCATCCCCTAGTAGGTCGTGACCTAACTTCATTAATAAACGGAAATCAAAAAATTTTTCGAGAGGATGAGGCTCTTTACTTTATGACGGATGATGAATTTTCAAAAGGCTTAAATCAATTCACGCTAACCGGCCAACCATATGAAGCCGTGATTCAGCCTAATCATTTGGAAACGGTCATCGTCAAACTACCAACTGGTGATTCAAACTCGCAGGAAATTTGGAAATTCACTCGTTATTTCGATAATCCACAATTTTGGAGTAATCCTGGCGTGGAAGATGTTGAAACGACCCAGAATAAAGCCACTGAGGTTTCAGAGGGTCTCCAGGCTTCTCTTAGTATCACAACCACCAAAACCCAGCCAGTCCCAGATCAATTCGAGTTATATAATCTAACGAAAGATCCAATAGAAGAAATAAACCTTGCACACCCTACACACGAAACACCTGAATCAAAAGTGATTCAAAAGCTTTTAACAGGAATTCTTCAAGAACAACGTAGACAGAAAAGAATTACTCCTTCTTAGGGACAGGGGGGGGCAGGTTCCTGGGACAACGTACCTGTCCCTATGTCCCTATGTCCCTATGTCCCTATCTCCAAAAAAAACAGCATCCTGTGAAAGGGATGCTGTTTTTGATTATTAGCGGGACAATGTACCTGTCCCCATGTCCCACTATCTTCCCAAAAATAAAGACACAACTTTCGCACTTTGAGCACGAGTAGCTGTATTGCTTGGACGATACTCAGTTCCATCGTATCCTTGAATAAGTCCAAGCTCGTATGCCGCTGTAATAGCTAATTGTGCTTCTTCATTAAGTCTTACAATGTCCTTGAATGGTGCTGTACCAGTTGGAACATAAGCCTCACCTGTTTGTAACTCATATGCACGGTTTAGCATAATGGCCATTTGCGCACGCGTAATAGCTTGGTTAGGCTTAAATGAACCATCTCTGAATCCTTGCACTAACCCATGTTCATAAGCAGCTGCAATTTCCCCTTGAATTAACTCATTAATATTCTTAACATCGGTAAATGGAGCTTTCTCTTTTGCTTCTAACCCGAATGCACGAACTAAAATCGAAGAGAACTGAGCACGAGTTAATGTACGGTTTGGTGAGAACGTTGTATCTGTTGTTCCAACGACCAATTCTTTTTCAAAAAGATCTTTAACATATTCGAAATACCAATCATCCTCTGTCACATCACCAAAATTCATTTCTTTCGCTGGAGCTTCCTCATCCTCTTCAGCTTCTGGGCGTTCTAGACCCATCACCGCATAGTAAGCAGGCTTTACGTTATAGTTTGTATCGAAAACGAATGGAGCATCTTTTCCTTCGCCATCACCACTGTGCTCTTGTGCACGGTCATCAAGCCAAGTGTGGTTATCACCAATTCCCCAGAAAGTAACATTTGTAATGTTCAAGCTCTTATCTCTATACAATTCAAACAATTCTTCATAACGATCTGCTTGAACTTCAAGAATTTCAGCTGGAATTTCCTCTTCAGATTTGAACTCTCCACTTGGAGGCCAGCCATAAATACTTACGTCTAACTCTGTCACTTGGTTCTCTAAACCAAGATCTGCAAACATTTCAAAAGACTCTCTTGACTCATCAAGTGTCGGCCAGCCAAGTTGAATGTGAGACTGATGTCCAACACCGTCAATTGGAACACCATCTTCGATTAACTCTACTACTAAGTTATAATAATGTGTTCTTTTTGGCTCAATTTCCGTATTATAATCATTGATAAAAAGCACTGCATCTTCACCAGCATATTCTCTTGCTGCATGGAAAGCTGTTCTAATATATTCATCACCCGTAATTTGGTACCATACTGATTCACGAAGCCCTCTTTCGTTTGGTTCGCCATCGTCAATTACTTCGTTTACAACATCCCAATCGGTTACGACGTCTTTATAACGCTCTACAACCGTTTTAATATGTGTATCCAAACGCTCTAATAGTAGTTCTTTATTTGCTTCACGTTTTGCTTCATCTGTTTCGTCTACCATTGGGTTTCCATCTTCATCTAGAAAGAACCAATCAGGTACTTGATTGTGCCAAATAAGCGTATGGAAGCGAAGGTCGATATCATTTGCTCTAGCATAATCAGCAATTTTATCAGCACCTTCCCAATTCCACTCGCCTTCTTCAGGCTGTAATGAAACAGGCTTCATCGCATTTTCTGCAACGACACTGTTATAGTGGTGATCTAAAACTTCACCTGGTTCCCCTTCTACTTGAAAAGGTTCAACCGCTGCTCCAATTGGGAAATAATCCTCAAAATGCTCAGCCATAGACGGAACATCTAATGCATGAGGTCTCTCTTCCCCTTGAGCAGATACACTTCCTAGCCCCGTTGGCAACAATAAAGCTAAAGCTGCTGCTGTAATAAGAGGCTTGCGTAAAACTTTTAACATGACTCTCTCCTCCTTATTATGTAAAAAAATAGTTAAAAGCGCTTACAAACATCCTTATAATTATCGTTTCCTACCAATAAAAAACGATATTAAGAACCTTTTATCCTCTAATATAAAGTGTAAGCACTTTCAACAATGGTTTCATTCTACACTGAAAACTTAGTTTGTTCAATAGATGAACTAAATAATTTTAGGGACAGAGGGACAGGTCCATTGTCCCACAAAGAAATTACTGTGGATATCTACCTTAAAAATCAATAAATTCCGCAGAGCGTTGTGAATAACACAAAAAAGGTGGATAACCCTCTGTATAAAGAGGAAGTTATCCACCCACCTGACTATAATGAATTCACCTGTAAACGGACAAGAACTGAATATCTTTTCCCTATCCCTAAACCACCTATTAACGCTTCATTGAAACTTACAGTAGCTGTGGGACAACGTACCTGTCCCCATGTCCCTATCCCCATGTCCCTACCGAGTCTCTATAAATAACAAATAATACAAAATCTACATATTACAATCGGAAAAAATCCGAAATTGAAGGATTCATGTTATGGACTGGGAAAAGATAAGGAAAGATTACTTGAGGTTCTTAGAAGACTTAACATAATTTGAGTAAAGGATACGGTATTCAACATCCGTTAATTTGCGGTTAAGCTTTGACTCAAACTGTTTAACAACTTCAGCAAAAGTTAGCTTCATGGACAACACTCCTTTTTTCATAATTACATTATGAAAAAACCAATAGAATGTGTGGATTATTTCCTATAACGTAATAAAAAATACATATTTTGGTCTTTATTGTAATTCGTAGTTTACGACTGATAAATGCTCTAAACAAACTAATTAACCATGTAAATGAATCCCTTGTCTCATGATGTGAGGGATTTTTTAATTATAAAGTTAGTTAAGGACTTGTATTGTTTATGATTGTTTGGCGTAGCTATATAGAGAGAAACTTAACCGGCTTCCGCACTTCACTAAAAAGGGTGTTATGGCGTATCTGGAGAGATTTATTTGGGGTTATATTGAGGACTTTTGTTTTTCATTTTCAACCATCCATTTAATAAATGCAATTTCTTCATCTTTTAAATCTCGTTTTAATTTTTCCTCAAAAAATTTTACGAGTTTTTCGTATGTCATAAGTTAAAACTTCTTTTTTATGATCGTAGCATATTTCCATTTTTCGTCAATATTTTTTATCGAATAAATAGATAATCCATGTATTTTTTGTCGAAAAGTTAATTAAATTTTTTTACTAATTCGGTTTATTAATATGTATTAAATAGGTAAAATATGACGTATGACTAGTATGCCGGTTTAAGACAAAGACAATTATATGTAAGTAGATAGGTAAAAGGAGGGAAGCGTGTGTTAGATTTGTTAAGTGATGAGTCTCTATTAGAATCCTACTCCGAAGCCATTAAACAAAACTTAGATATAGAATTTATTTCAATCTTAAAAGAGGAGATCGAAGAAAGAGGTCTATCTGAAAAGATAATAAAAATACCAGCAGCTATTGATCGTCATCATTTTTCACTTATTATTGATTGATCTTGGGACAGAGGTGGGACAGAGGGACAGGTCCATTGTCCCACAAAGAATTTACTGTGGATATCTACCTTAAAAATCGATAAATTCCGTAGACCGTTGTGTATAACACAAAAAAGGTGGATAACCCTCTGTATAAAAGGAAGTTATCCACCGACCTAACTATAATAAATCCATATCCTCGAAACCAAGAACTGAATATCTCCCTAAACCATCTTTAACGCTTGACTGAAACTTACAAATGTAGCTGTATCAACAATGGCATAAATTAGTTACGGAAGCACTGAACCATCCTATTGCTATCAAAATGGTACAACGTACTGTCCCACTGTCCCGCTACTTAACCAAAAAACTACCTACGAAATAATAATCGTGATCGGTGCAATAAAATTCCAGTAAAGCACATGCATAGGGAGTACCAAGTGGGTCGAGGGACCTGTCCCCTTGACCCACTCCTTTTAATGTTTTAATAGTTAAATATAAAAATATCATGAAAGTCAAGTCCTAATCATGTATAATGAAAGTAAGATCAACCCACAATAAAAAAAGACCGAGTGCGCTAACACCCGGTCAACACAACTACATGCCGCATGAAGAGCGGCTGACCATTTTTTGAAGAGAAGTAACTACCCAACGTTTGGAGGCGACGGGCGGTTACTTCTTTTTGTTGGTGACTAGCGCGACAATTGCTACGAATGCGATAAACATTGTAACGATAAGTGTGCCGAATTGAAGTAGCGTATTCATTGCTTCATATGTCACCATTTTTTAACACCCCCTTTCCTAAGGGAGTGCCAACCGCCCATCAGCTTATGTAGTTGCTATAAATAGTCTAGCAGAGCCAACCTTTGAAATCTATCGCTAATTATGATTAGCAGTCTCTAACTAACCTAAACTGTTCGACAAAATCTTGCAATCTTCGAGGAGTGACTGGCACCCAACTTTCCATCCACCTTTTAAAATGTTATGTTGAAAGTTGGTTTTACACTAATCCACAATCAGTAAGTGGGTCGAGGAACCTGTCCCCTATATCCCCACCGTTAACGAAAAATACCCATCCTACAAAAACCCCCCCTCTCCTCTACTTGATTTCCACAAAATCGCCTAGTAGAAAATACAAGAATCACTTCCTCCCCTCCTTAGAAAATGCATTTTTCACGATATGACGACCTTTCAACTTTCGCTTATCGTAAACATACCGGCGGAATAATCGAGAAAACGCGTTTTCAAAAAGGATAAAAAAGTGAATAAAAATAAACCATCGTTTGAGGAAGTCCTAAAGAATTTTCAGCCCGCTATCAAAAAGCAACTAGTTATGCTGCGTATTTACAAAGACCATGATGAATTCTATCAAATCGGCTGCCTTGCTCTTTGGGATGCCTATCGAAATTTCAATCCGGAGAAAGGGAACTTTTCTACGTATGCCATTTCCTACATTCGAGGTAGAATGATGATTGCCCTAAGAAAAGAGAGCAAATATAGCGAACGCCATTCCTATACAGGAGACGAGTTGCTAGAGACTGTTCCCAGTAGCCACGAGACGGTTCCACTTGAATCAGAATTACTTGAAAGCTACTTGGTCGATTTAAGCGAACGAGAAAAAACGTGGGTCAAAGAATCGATCATTAAACAAAAGAAAACAGCCGAGATCGCCAGCGAATTCAACGTTTCCACCCCAACAGTGCGCGCTTGGAAAAAAGGAGCCTTAAAGAAATTACGAAATCATGCTACCTCTAGATCAGGTGCCTAATCCACTCCGTGGGACAAGGGGCCTGTCCCCACGTCCCACTTAGCATAAAATCTAACAAAAAAAATCTCACCAACTCCCAATAAATGTAATTTTGTAAACAATAGTGCGTCGCTTAATCCTTTTATTTGACTGATTATAGTCTTAAAAAAGGAGACAAACCGTTGGCTAGAAAAGACCGCATAGAAGAAGAAAGAAAAAAGCAGCTGAAAAAGTTACAAACAGAAGCAACGAAAGAAGTCGGTCGAATCATCCAAGCTTTCCGAAAAGAATTCAACGTAACAAGTGCAGAATTAGCCGCTACATTAGAGATCTCACGGAATACGATGAGCAAAATTGAACGTGGTAAAACAACCATGAATTTTCAGACCTTCCTAAGGATTCAAGGATTGCTTGAAAAAAAGGGCTATGGTCGTGCTTTCAACGATGTAAAACATGAACTCGTTCATGACATGCTAGAAAATAGTGACCAACTGTAATCCTCTTAGCTTTCCCTCCCCATCTATCTACTTTTACATAAGACCCATTGATTGGTCTTTGTAAAACATTGAATAGAAAATCCCCAACAAAAAGGAGCTCGCAATCATGAAAAAACGAATCCTTCCACACTACGAAATCAATCCCGACACAACAGCCCTCTTCCCCGCTAACCACATTGACTACTACACCATTGTTTGGGAGCGAGATCAAATCTTCTACGTTAGAAAAACACCATTTCAACTAATTAAAGAAGCTTGTCTCGAAGGAGGGGCTGAGTACGACGGAAGACGCGCTTCGGTCATTCACAAAACAGGCATTCAAAGTAAGATTCCAATCCCCGTTAATCCACTTGAGCAAATTTACGCTTTCCCAACGCATTCTCCGCAAATTCACGAATGCAGCTGGTTCTTTTACCACCACATCAAATCGATCAAACGTCATCCAACAAACAAACAGCATTCAATCATCACCTTCCAAAACTACAAGGAAGTGCCGTTATCCATCTCTTACCATACGCTTGAAAAACAGATGCAACGTACATCTTATTGCATCGTACGCTTCTCTTATCGTAACAATCAATCGGCTTATTATATGTAAAAGCTAGGGTACACAATTAAGATGAGTAATCGCCGTTCTATTGACTTTTCGATTACGCAATATATGGTGAGATGTTCAACATGTCCGACTTATGCTGCGTCTTGGAATGGAGGTAGATCCATTTTAGACAGTCTCAATGCGATTAACCTACATGGGAGCCGCCTACACGCCCACAAATAGCGAGCAATAACCGTTTAATCCTTCCTGCATTTTGCAGTGATGACTAGGCACACACCCAAACATAAACATAAACATATACATGTATATGTATTTTTTATTTGAGATACACGAGAGCCGTCCCCGCGTTTACACCTAATCCCCAAGGAGGAATCCCCATGCAATCAGGACACATCATCCAATTTGCGCATTTAAGCCAATTTACATCAGTCAAAGACTTTAACGAATCAATCAAACGTACCTTACAACTTCACGAGCACCACTTTACAAAGGGAGAGAAAATCGGTTTAGTAAAACTCATTCAATTCAGTGTCAAAGTACATGGCGTCTGCAATGCAAAAATTGCCGTTCTCGTCCAATCCACAAAAACGACCAACGGCGGCATCTCATCGAAAACATTTGAACGCATGCTCATAAAAGCAAAAAAACTCGGCATTCTCACTATATACAGCACTACCCGCAAAAAAGGCGGAAAATCTCATAACGTCTACGTTTTTAACCGTTTTGACGTAACGAAATCAGAAAAATTGACGCAACGCCAACCAACCCAAACCCTAGCTATACCAAGCCCTTCACCTAGAAAAAACAAACCAGAAGCTTCTATTCTTAAAGCTAATAAACCAAAAAATAAAGATCTTCGAGAACATACGCTTGAAACGCTTGATTATACATTTGTCCCATCTTTTGTCCCTGTCCCATTCACAAAGGCTGTCAAACCATTCTTCAACCGCGCCAAAGAAATCTGCGCACTCTGGGACCGAGCTGCAATGGCTTACCGCTCGTTGAAATTCACCCTACCAATTGAAACCCTTCTCCCCGTCATTATCCAAGCATTCAAAGAAACCGTTTACCGCTATAAGCAAAACCGCATCAGAACGAGCTTCATCCAGTACTTTTACGGAGCGGTAACGGGAAAACTCACAGTTGAGAAAAGACGTCAGTGTAAAGACACGGCTCTTTGGGGCTGGTTGGAGAAGTGAAAGGTCGCTGCGTATAATTAGCTCTTAAACAGCATCACCCCCACTTCCAATCCTTTAATTGTAAACATTTATTAAGAAAATAAAGAAAACTGACAAAAATTCTCTAGCGAATTACGCCCGTTTCTATTCTCAATTTGTAAAAATCTGCAACATATGAGAAATCAGTTTTGGAATGCCAATTGTTGGCTATAATACGGATGATACTTGTTTTTTCGTCACAAGGACAAAAAGAAACCGAGCAGATTGAGATCAATGGGAAGCTGTTCGATTAATTAGAGGAGATGATAGCAATGGGAGAATTGCGAAAACAAGTAGAAGCTCGTAAAGAGAAACTGATTAAAAAGCTTATTAACGTAGGAATCTACAAAAGTGAAGACAAGCACTTATTTGAACTAACACTCACAGATATTGAACAAATTTACGCATCCTTAAAAAGAGTAAATCATCATAAACAGGAGCGTGTTTAGGTGGCTTGATTAAAACACGCTCTTATTCATAATGTAGAAAAGGATTCCTGGGCTTACAGACAGCTCCCTCTACCCTAGATGTGGATAGCTATGCATTAATACCAATAATCCTTTTGGGCTGTCTGTGTATATCTTGCAAAAGGTGGATAACCCTCTGTATAAATAGAAGGTTATCCACCTTTTATGTGATAACATGTTATTTTTAAGAAGCTGGTTTTTTAATTAATCCACAATCAAGAATACGAGGGGTCTGGTTTGAATCTAGTATTCTTTTAGAGGGCATTAAACTTGGTCTCGGATTCAAACCAAAGTTTCAATGGCTCGTTTAAAGTTCACATTCCCCTCATCGCCTTACAATACAACCTCCTCCTCTCCTCCAAGGTTCCTACGTAATACTTAAGGATTGCTTCTACCTTCATAAACCGCGGTTGTATTGCTTCTGGGTACATATACAAATAATAACTACTCCATGGATAATATTCTGGCCGTTTCACCATTTTGGCCTCTACCGGGTTCTGGTGGATGTAGCGACTGACTTCAATCATTCCATTCTTATCCTCGATGATCGTGTCATGAAATCGCTTTTCGAAAACATGTCCGGTTAAGCGATAACGGGTATTGTAGTAGTTGGCATATCGTTTGTTGATGAGAGCCATCAGTTTGGAAAGGGATGCTTCTTCGGAGCGGAGTTGTAGATGGTAGTGATTGGTCATTAAACAGTAGGAAGCAAGTTCAAAGGGAATCTTATGATGGAGCTGATGAAGGATATGGAGGAAAGCGTGAAAGTCAGTAGCTGAGCGGAACAGCGGATCACGACGGTTGCCACGCATGACGATGTGATAAAAGCGGTGTGGAATCCAAATTCTCTTAGCTCGAGGCATTAGTTCCCCCTCGCTTTCGTATGGTCTTTTGAGATGTGGTTCCGTCTTAAAGTCATTGCCTTCCAGATGCTTTCATCTGATATCGATGGTTCTCCTGCAAGATCAGATAGCGTTCTAGCTAAACGAATCATTTTAATTTGAACGCGATTGCTCCATTGTTTTTTCGATGATAGCTGAGTCATCATTTTCTGCTGATTGCTTGTGAGGGGACTTGTTTTCATGAGCTGTTCAAACGGAACTTTTGCATTTGTTATCTCTGCTTGATAACGAGCATATTGCACATCCCTTGCTTGCTCGACTCTATTTCGGATTTCTAGAGAGGACTCTCTCATTCCTTGAGGCTGTTCTAGATTAACGGGGTGTAAGGATAATAAAATATCAATCCGATCAAAGATTGGCCCGGAGACACGGTTGCGGTATGACTGAACCTGTTTTGGTGTACAAGAGCAATAATGCGTGTTCGAACCAAGGTATCCACAAGGACAAGGATTCATCGCACCGATGAGGAGAAAGGAAGCGGGATACGTCACCGTCGAATGAGCACGGCTTATTGTCACTTTTCCTGTTTCAAGAGGCTGCCTGAGCATATCTAATGTTTTCTTTGTAAACTCAGCCATTTCATCTAAAAACAAAATACCATGATGGGCTAAAGAAATTTCCCCTGGCTTTGGGTTCTGGCCCCCACCAATAATCGCAACAGAAGAAGCAGAATGATGTGGGTGTCGATAAGGAACAGTCTGAGGAGATTCCAACTTTTCTTGTGCAAGTTGATACAAGCTAATCTTTTCTAATTGAGCTTGTTTCGTTAACGGAGGAAAAATGGAGGAGAATGTTTCAGCGAGCAAGCTCTTGCCACAGCCAGGAGGACCGCTCATCAACACATTATGACCACCCGCTGCCGCGACCTCAAGCGCTAGTTTAGCTTGCTCTTGTCCAATAATATCGGAAAAGTCTTTTTGAAACTGAACAGTCGATATCGATTCTTCTAATGGGCCGGACTGAATAGGCAAAGGTAGTGGAACCTGTCCACTTATATACTGCAACACATCGTCTATGTGATGCACAACGATACACTCAATTCCTTCTAACATCTCAATCGGGATCAGTGGATCATAAGGGAGAAACACTCGTTTAAACCCGAGCGCTTTTGCGGCAATGAGCGCCGGCAGCATGCCTTCCACTTTGACAACCGATCCATCTAACGACAACGCCCCAATAAATGCCGTCTCTTTCGGGACTTCCTCGTTGAAGTGCTTCCTCTCTTTCAAGACCGCAACAGCCATTGCTAAATCAAACAAAGGCCCGTTCTTTTTCTGCTCAGAAGGGGACAAATTGACAACAATCTTCTGATCCGTCACATCACAATCAAGTGTTCGAATCGCCGACAACACCCGCTCCTTTGACTCTTTCACCGACGCATCCGGAAGCCCCACGATCACCATCGACTCTGTTCCTTTTGACACCTGGACCTCCACTTGCACACGGTACCCTTCCAATCCTTTTAAACCAATGCTTGATACATTAACCGTCACATAGACGACCTCCTTTTGGCTTTTAACTGAAGTGAATGATAATGATAAGGAAAATAAACAATGAAGAAAAATAGGTAGTTTCTTATATGGAATGACTGAAAGAGGAAATAGATGAGGTGACTCTTTTATTCGACAACATTTGTGGTATTCCTTTAGGTTTTCAGAAAAAATTTTTTGAGATTGAATGGAGATAAGATAAGTAGGCGGATCTACACTCAATCAACTTACACATACTAGTACACGTATTTACTTTTCGTTGCAAACAATGCCCCTCTTTGACAGAGGAGCATTGGTCTCAGTTCGACAAAATCTAGTTTTCTTCGAGGAGCGACAGGCACACATTACTCTTCTTCCTTCGTTTAACGATACTAAAGAAGCACGAGAATCGTCCCCGTGCTTCCCTCATCCCTTCCATTGAACTGGCTAACTTAGATCTCATTTACATTTCTTCTGTTCAAGATGTCAACTTTTTAGCTGGACGGCAGCCGCTGTCATTTATTGAACCTAAACCAATACATAAAGAAGAAGAACTGTCCATATGTTTCTTCTGTAGTATTAGCTTTACTGGATTTAAGGGGAGTGGGACAAGGGACCTGTCCCACACGTCCCCCCCCTCCTCAAGCTATGATGCTCTTTTTTGACCACCATCAAAGCTAGCTTTTTCTTTATTGCGCTGTCTTAATGAGAAAAAAATTGAACCAACTGCAAGAAGTAAAAATGCCAATGAAATTGGACGAGTAAAGAATGTACTGATTTCTGAACTTATTTGGAATGCTCTAATTAATTCTGCTTCAAGTGTCGGTCCTAATATTAAACCTAAAATAACAGGACCTAACGGAACGTCAGCTTTTTGCAATAGATAACCTACTAGACCAAAAACAAACACAACCCAAATATCAAAAGGCCTATTATTTAAAGCAAAGGCACCAACTGTACTTAAAACAAGAATACACGGTATTAATATAGTTTTAGGTACTAACGTAATTCTAATTAATAACGGCAATAGTAATGATTGGATGATTAAAACGAAGATCGCACTACATATAATTGCCACATAGATAGAGTTAACCAAAACAGGTTGCTGCTGAAACAGCCCTGGTCCTGGCGTAATCCCATGTAGGATTAACGCTCCAATCATAACAGCCTGTGCTACGTCACCAGGAATCCCCAATGTGATCGTAGGAATAAACGCCCCTCCTGCCACTGCATTATTTGAACTCTCTGCCGCAACAATTCCACCAGGGTGACCTTCACCAAATTCCTCTTTCTCTTTTGAAGCTTTTTTCGCTCGGTCATAACTAATAAAGTTGGCTGATTCAGCCCCAGCAGCCGGAAGTGCACCGATAAAACATCCAATTGTCGACGAGCGAAATACATTCCATTTTTCTTTATATACATCTTTAATAACTTGAAAGTAAGGAATTTTCATTTTTGATTTAAGGACTTCCTTGTCTTTTGATGAATATGCTTCTTTAATTTCCTCGACATTTTTAAATAGTTGAGAAAAAGCAAACAGTCCTATTAAAACCGGTATGGCTGACAACCCACTAGACAAGCTAGGATATCCAAAATCAAAACGGATTTGACCAGTTGGAGCAATCCCAACTGTACCAATTAATAATCCTAAACATCCAGCAATTAATCCTTTTGTTAAGTTTGATCCGCTTAATCCTGCAATAAGAGTTAAAGCGAAAACGACTAAAGCGAAGATTTCCCATGGGCCAAAATTCAAAGCTATTCTTGATATAACGGGTCCGAGAGCAAACAAAATGATTGCACCAATAATTGTTCCTAAAACAGAAGAGACAATCCCTATTCCTAATGCTCTTGAACCTTCACCTCTTTTGGACATTGGAAAACCATCAAAAATAGTAACAACGGAAGATGGTGTACCAGGGATACCTAATAATGTACCAGAGATAAGCCCACCTGATAATCCCCCTATGTAAATACCAATCATCAAGGTGAGACCAGTAATCGGATCCATGCCAAAGGTAAAGGGAAATGCTAGTATAATGGCCATCGTAAACGTAAATCCAGGAATAGCTCCTGCAATGATTCCAAAAAACACCCCAATAGCTAGATATAGTAATGTTAGGGGTTGAAAAACCTCTTGAACGGCTAAAAAAATGGATGTAACGTCCAAGTTCCTCAACTCCTTTCTCTATGGTAAATATATACTTAAAAAATTCTGAAAAATAAATTGAACCGTAAATGGCAAAATGAGTGCTATTGCCACATTTGTAATAAAATACGCTTTTCTTAAAGGACGTAAAATGCTGAAGACGATAAGCAAAAAGATCATTGTACTAATGAGAAAACCAATCACTGTAAGTGCCGAAATGTAGGTATATAAAACAACAAATAATGCTAATACACGCCACTGCTCGATAACATACCCTTTCATACGTTGTAAAAAATATGTAAAAGATTGCTTTTCCTTAAAACTATTTAGTAATAAAACAAGAGCTAATATAGTCATAATAAATATTATCGCTGTTGGAAAAGAAGAGGGGGCAAACAATTGCCCCGGTGACTTATCAGAAAAACCTCTTGATTCTATAAACATTACAAGCGCTACAACTAAAATAACTAGAGAAAATATTCTGTTTGCCAAACAAATCACCTCATATTTACTATAGCTTAAAATTGCATCTTATCCGCCAAATCATCCATACGATCATTCAACTCTTCAAGGTGAAGCTCATACTCAGATGTCGGTTTAAAATTTGGAAAACTTCCCAACTCCTCAATTTGTTGTTGTAGTTCTGGATCTTCTAATGCTTTTCTAAATGCTTCGTTTATGACTGCAATCACTTCTTCTGGTGTCCCCTTTGGAGCGAGAATACCTCGATCAACCGTAACAGCAAAATCAATTCCTTGCTCAATTAAAGTTGGTACTTCTGGCAAAAACGGATTTCTTTCATCAAATACCATTCCTAATGGGACCATAGCTCCATCCTCAATATATCCTTTACCTGAAGCAAAGTCTCCTGTCATTCCGTCAACTTGGTCTGCAACTAATGCAGCATATTGAGGGCCAGTTCCGTCATAATTTACATAGTTTAAACTTCCAGGATCCACACCGGCTGCATCTAGCATCGCTGCGATTGTATAATGATCTTCTGAACCAGTTGTGAATGCCCAAGTAACTTCATTCGGGTTTTCTTTTACATATTCGATAAAGCTTTCAACATTAGTAACATTGTTCTCTTCACTAAATTTTTTGCTAACTGCTGGAATATGTGGTGTAGATGTCATCATCATGACTGGATCAAAAGCGTCAAAGCCATAATCAACAATCCCTGTATGGTAAGCAGTAGCTGCAACTTGATGGATACCTAAAACTGTATAGCCATCTGCTTTTGCGTCTTTTACATGTCTAGATCCAACCGTTGCTGTTGCTCCCGCCATATTCGTTGGTACAATCGGTTGTGCTAAATGTTCTTCCGCATAACTTGCTACTAATCGGAAAAGTACGTCCGTCCCTCCACCTGGTGGATAAGGAATTACGAGCCTTACTGGCTTTGTTGGAAAATCAGTTGCTCCGACTTGTTGTGCTTCTGTTTCATCTCCTGTTGAACTAGATTCACTCCCCGTTGATGAACTTCCGCATGCAGCTAACGTAAATAATAGACTTGCGCTTACAGTTGCCGTCAACCATTTTTTGATCTTCTTCATAAAAAGCTCCACCCCTTTTATCTATTTATCCTTATCCAAAACGAAAGCGCGTTCTCGTGTTAACGAACAATAATAAGTGTTTTTTTAGCCTTTGCTTTCCTTTTGATATTTCAATTAAAACAAATCTTCCATTAATTCAACAACTTGATTGTAAGAATATGTGACAGATAATTTAGATAACTTAGGGGGGGAAAGCACAGGGACCAGCGAAAACGTCGAAATTTATAATTGTAAGCACTAGATATAGTATATGATAGATAAGCAAAGTACCCTTTATTGTAGTTGAACACCAACTCTTCAAATAAAAGGTACTTTTTCACCAGTCTAGAACCGTCCGCTTGGTTGCTATGAGTAAAGAAAGTAAATATAGCGAACGCCATTCCTATACAGGTGATGCGTTGCTAGAAGCTGTTCCAACCATTCATGAGATTGTTCCCCTTGAATTAGATTACTAGAAGGTTATTTGGTCGATTTAAGTGAAAGAGAAAAAACGTGGGTCATAGAATCCATCATTATGCAAAAGAAAACAGCTGAGATCGCCAGCGAGTTCAACGTCTCCACCCCAACGGTATGCGCATGGAAAAGAGAAGCCTTAAAGAAATTACGAAATCATGCTACCTCTAGATCACTTGGGACAAGGGACCTGTCCCCACGTCCCAAGTACTACATATGAATAGTTATTCTGTTCACTTACTATTTACCTATTTACTAGTCAATCGTCATCCCTTGTAGATTGGGTCACGGTTTTTAAACAAACTAATTATAGATATTATTTTACAGGTGACATAGACACTCTCATAATTTTAAATTCCAAAAATCCATAAATGCCTAATAGCCTCTTGCATTAATAAAAACGGTACAAGCTGCTCTCCAAAATAATTGCACCAGGGGTGTCCATAAATAAATTTTCCAAGAGCGCGGGGACGGTTCTTGTGCTTCCGTCAGATAACTAGAGCCCCCTCTCGAGCTTAGGGTTCTTCTAAAAATAAACAAGAACAACTGTCAACCTTATTGTAGAGTAGCACCGTGAAGTGTTCCGTCATTTCTCTTTTTTAGAAGGTGATGGTGTCGCAACGTCAGGTAGCTTGGCTTTTTTGGGTCCCTTAATCTCATTTTTAAAGCGTAAGTGGTAGAAGAAGCAACCAAAGAAAATCATTTTACCAATCCTGTATTTACCGGTGGTGATGATAGGCACATATAAAGACATACACGTATATGTATTTTGGTTGTGAAAAAATTGACGATTTTTTTGGAAGCACGAGAACCGTCCCCGTGCTTCCATTAAATCCAACAGCCTCCTGTAACAAATCAATCGAAGCATAAGTAGCCGAACATCTCTTGGAAGCAGCGGGACGGTTCTTGTACCTCTTAAACCTATAAAGAATCTAAAATTATTCCTCTCTACACAAAACTGCCATATTGAAAATTTGTTAATGTTTATTGGATTTATTCACTCACTGGTCAGTTGACTTAATACACATAGCCTTGCTGCATTTGACAATAATCCAGTATATAGTCCATGGGATTGACAACAAACAAGCCAACTCCCTCTAAACAAAACACATGTACATGTATATGTATATTAAAGATATCAGTTAGTTGGGAAGCACGAGAACCGTCCCCATGCTTCCCCGTCTTCACAATGGCGTAGCATTCGCTTAAAGCCTGGCCGCTTGTCTTTCGTGGCTCCTGATTTTCCTTTATCGTAGTAAATACCAATTAGTTTATAATCTTTTTTGCTTTCAATATATCTGGTAAAATGCTGAATTTGATTTTCAAGGGATTTCAGCATCTCATCATCTTTCGTGCTTGTTCTACAGTACGCCGCTACCCGAATAACTGGTTTCGTGAGACCCTACACACAACGAATGGAAGCAATTTTTTATCGGAGACGACGCTGAACCCATCAAAGGAAAGCACTACTTGTATACTACAGTATACTAATTTTCAACTTTATATTTACTTCACATAGTTTAATCTGATTAGTAATTATTTATTGAATTATATGAAATATACCTGTATAATTTTACATATTCATTTTGTCATAGTACTAGAGTCCTAATTTTCAAACAGTAATTTTTAAAGGAGAGAAAAAATGTATTCACCTAAGAGAATTAAAAAAGTAGCAGGAATTGTAGTAATGGGGTTTGGTTTGTTTTTAATGCTTTTATTAAATGAAGGAGGAGCAAATGATCTAGCTTTTAGAGTTTTTCTTACACTTGTACTCCCTGGTTTCTTTATAGCCTTCGGTTTAGACATGATTAAAAAAGCTTTGGCAAAACGTAAAGTGACCAACCAAGCAGGCAGTACACCTACATTTATTTCAGAAGTAACAAATGGCAGTAATGGTAAAGATGGTTACCTAGCCATTACTAACGATGCTATCTACTATACCGAAAAGAAAAACATGTACCGCTTTAAATTTGAAGACATTTCTGGTATATCTACTGGCAGTGAAGGAACTGGAACATTTACTGGCGTTTCTCAACAGGTTGGTAGTTTTTCAGTGGGATCAGTGGTTGAAAATCGGAATCACACTTTTCAAATAGAAGGTTCCTCACAAGAACAACCTTTCGCACATCTTTGGGTAACACCTAAAGCAGATAGAATCTATAAATTATTAGAAAAAACTGGACACTTCTCTGAATCAGATGAAATGAATATACATAAAATTAATTAAAGCTTTTTCAAACAAGTACTACATATGAATAGTTATTCTGTCCACTTACTATTTACCTATTCACTAGTCAATCGTCATCCCTTGTAGATTGGGTCACGGTTTTTAAACAAACTAATTATAGATATTATTTTACAGGTGACATAGACACTCTCATAATTTTAAATTCCAAAAATCCATAAATGCCTAATAGCCTCTTGCATTAATAAAAACGGTACAAGCTGCTCTCCAAAATAATTGCACCAGGGGTGTCCATAAATAAATTTTCCAAGAGCGCGGGGACGGTTCTTGTGCTTCCGTCAGATAACTAGAGCCCCCTCTCGAGCTTAGGGTTCTTCTAAAAATAAACAAGAACAACTGTCAACCTTATTGTAGAGTAGCACCGTGAAGTGTTCCGTCATTTCTCTTTTTTAGAAGGTGATGGTGTCGCAACGTCAGGTAGCTTGGCTTTTTTGGGTCCCTTAATCTCATTTTTAAAGCGTAAGTGGTAGAAGAAGCAACCAAAGAAAATCATTTTACCAATCCTGTATTTACCGGTGGTGATGATAGGCACATATAAAGACATACACGTATATGTATTTTGGTTGTGAAAAAATTGACGATTTTTTTGGAAGCACGAGAACCGTCCCCGTGCTTCCACAAGCAATAACTCAAATTAAATTACTTCTAACTAGGGAAAAATAATCCCTAGTTTTTTTAATTGCGTAGTATTTAGTCAAATACGAAGAGACGATCAGAGGGTTATCCACTTTTAAGATGTTATGTTGAAAGTTGATTTTCACACTAATCCACAATCATTAAATGGGTCGAGTTACCTGTCCCTATGTCCCTTAAGCTTTCATAGCATGAAACCTTTCCACTTGTCTCAGGTATTCAATTTGTTTTCCCCTTAAAGAATTACCTTCTAGGTAATCATATGCTATTTCAAAAACGATTTCTCGTTTATAGTTTATACTTTCTAAGTAATCCATAAGCTTTCTTAAATTTGTATTATCATAATAGAATGGTTGGTGGTCAGAAAGTTGGTTAACATCGTGAAGATGAATGCTTTGTAGGTTTTCCTCGAAAATCTCAGGTAAGGAGTATGTACATATTTCATCATCTACCTCATGTCCAACATCCCAGCAAAATTTTATTTTAGTATTCTCTTCATGAAAGATTTCTCGAAAGTCTTCTTTATATAACCGAAATCGATTTTGAACTTTGTTAAGATTTTCGACGACAAAACATATATTTTTATCCTCAATAGAATTCTTCAGTTTTCTTGCAGCTTGAATGGTCATCTTTTTGTTGTGTTCCAATGAAATAGTTGAGGAAACTGGGTGTACATTCACTTTTAAAGGATTGTTTAAACTACTTGCTAGCTTTTCTAGGTAGGTAATCATTCTATCATCTAAACATTTATCAATATCTGGTGCATGAATTTGAACAATCCAATTTTCTTTTTTTAGTTCTTCTACTAACGTAATATAGTAGTCGTTTTCTTTCTCATTTTTCATATTCAAATATATTTCGAATCCATCAATAACGTTATTTCTATCAATCTCTTTCCAACTATTAATCCACTCTTTTGGGTCTTGGTCAAAATCAATAAACTTATTAGTTATCCCTAATAGATATTTCATTATATCCCACCTTTTTTATCATCATGAGTGCGCTAAAAAATCTCTATTTATAGAGTAAAGTAAAAATTGAGAAGTAGCTAGTCCATAAACTATCCCCAGCCCATTAAATAGTTTATGCGTTAATTGTAAGATACATTACAGCTAAGACCTCATTTACGCTTTTCCAACTCACACATCCACGATGTATAGCTGGTTCTTCGTTCAAACATTACATCCATTTAAGCCCATCCAAAAATAAATCCCAAAAAACCATTACATTTACTTTATTAGAACCCTACAATAGGTTGTTATAGTTCTATTTTTGCTTTAAAATTTATGTTCTACCCAAGTACCTTTATTCTACTTGGGTCAAGTTTATTTATATCAACTTGCTGAAGAAAGCTTTAGAAATACGTTTATATGTTAGACTTCTCACTAAACGTACATAGTTATCTAGTAGAATTAGGAGGAACATGATGAATCGAAGAAATTTCCTAGTAAGCTTTTTACTTTGGATCTTATCTTTCTTCTTTGGTTATAGAATTGGAAGTGCAGACACGACTATTACTGATCCAAATAAAATCATAGATGAAGAGGGAGTATCCGTTTCAGATAAGTTAAAGGCTATTAATCAGAAGGTAGATACTAATGTTGGTGACTTAAGTCAATTCAGAGAATGGGAAGATAATATTATAGAGAAGATGAAAGGTGAGTTTACGGACCGCCCTATTAATCTGATTTGGTACTATAATTATGTGCCAAACAAAGAATCGCCTAGAGAAGACTGGGATTGGGGCGAGGCCTTACAAGCTGCCTTAGATACTGGTCTTAACGTCTATGTCCCTCGTGGAACTTGGAGAATTCACGAAAAAGAAATTCTTATTGTTACACAAGGACAAAAGCTATTTGGTGCAGGGATGGGATCTAGTCACGGTCCTGACTCCCTAAAGAATCATCAAACGGTCACCGATCTTGTATTTACCGGAAAAGGACCACGTTATGTTAAAACAAGAAGACAGCCAAGAATTAAAGCAAGTGATCCACAAGACAAGCCTCTATCAACTGCTATTAATATACAGAACGACGGCGTTCAGATTGAAGATATCTGTATTAGACTACACTGTAATTATAAAAATGAAAGACCTTCCAATTTAGGTGATGATTGGGACGTTGGGTTGTTTATTGGTGGACGTGAACAATTCAGAGCAACCAATGTACGGATTATAGGATATTGGAGAGTCGCAAGCCAATATTACGACGCAACAGCAGCTCCTAACCTACCTTCGTTTTCTACGCCTGATGGGAGGAAGCATCCTGAAGGTCATGGACGCTCAGCTATTGACCAATCGTATATAACAAATGTTTATGCTCGAGGTGGCTGGAAAGGGTTATTTGTTGCTGGGCCAATTGAGACTAGTACTGGCCAATACTATGATCAAGTGTCGGGACGATTAGTAGATGATTTAAGGGGTCGGGCTGGTGCTGGGGATTTCCATTCCCTTAATTGTACGTATTGGAACGCTGAGCACCATAGTGGTCATCGACTCTATGACCCTGTTCAACCTTTAAACTTTGAATCTGAGAACCTTGATGAGATAACCGCAGCTATCTGTATTGATGGCAGAGGCTATGGTGTAGAACGTAGGCTATTACGTAGAATGATGTTTACGAATGTACGAGTGAGAAATACAGAAGCTTATCGAATCGCGTTAGGTAGAGTACAAGAGCTGTATTTCTTTTCTCTTCATACGGAATTAGGCGATGAACTGGTCGTAAAAAATACGAAAGGAAAAGTCATTGACCACGAAAATGAAGATCCAGAAAACGGAATAAATTATGGTCCTATAGCTGTAAAACAACCTGTTGTCTCAGGTAAATACGGTGTTTATATATACGGGATTAACTTCCGTACACCTGTACCTAGATGGTTCCAAGATGTTATTCCATATGAGATGATTGGGCAAGCACATGAACCGAAAGCCGAATTAAATAACCTACAGGTAAAGAAACTATCTGTAACCGATCAAGCAACCATGACAAATTTAACCACAAAGAATATACGATCTGAAAACTTCTTATTCAGTGGAATTCATAGACCAATAACCGACAATGAACATAGCTTAGGAAGTGCCGCATCACGTTGGAGAACATTATTTTCAGTAGATGGTACCATTAATCAATCCGATCGTGACACAAAACAACAAATTAGCAGGATTCCAGACAGGGTACTTGATGCCTGGTCTGAAGTTGATTATTGTCAATTTAAATTCAAGGATGCCGTTGAGAAAAAAGGCCCCAACGCCAGATGGCATATAGGGTTAATTGCTCAAGAGATTCATGCAGCATTTAAAAAACATGGCCTTGATGCTTTTGATTACGGCCTGCTTTGTTACGATGAATGGGAAGAAGAATTTGAAGAAGTTACCGATGAACATAACGAACCGACTGGAGAAAAGGTCGTCACTCAAACAGCAGGATCTAGATGGAGTGTACGCTTTGATGAATGTCAATTTTTAGAGTTGGCTTTAATGAGAAGAGAACTTCAAAGATTACGTTCACGATAGAATAATGATCATAAGAAAAGCCCTAGCAAAAAGTTAGAACTGATTGCTTAGGGCTTTTTATCAATTATTTCTCTGTTCCGTCCATGACTTTAGAACCACTAACAAAGTTTCGTTCGACAATGCCAAAATAGTTACTGACAAAGGTAAATAGTTTGGTATAAACTTCAAATAAAAACAAGTTTTTCAAAAATTGAATAGCTGGAGGAACATTAATGAGACAGGCATTTGGGAGATTGGGCTTTATCTTTTTATCCATTCTTTTGCTTCAAGTCATTTCGTTAAATACTACTTATGCAGAAAAACAACACACAGAAGTAGGTGGCATTATTCATTCCGATACCGTATGGACTAAAGATCAATCACCGTACCGACTTACAAAGGATGTCCAAATTAGTTACGGAAGTACATTAGTTATTGAACCGGGTGTTGTAGTGGAAGGGAATAACCACTCTATTCGAACATTTGGAACTTTAGAGGCAATCGGCACGAGTACATCAATGATTATCTTAAACGAAGTGAACGTGGCACCAGGAAGTAATACAGAAAATACTCCTTATCTTATTCATATAGAGTTCTCTGACGTTTTCGACGGTAGTATTTATCCTCCTACTGGACACGCAGTCTACGGATCTTTAATTCTTAGAGATAGTAAACTTACAAACACAACATATCTTTATTTATGGTACCCAATTAGAGACGTGTTCATAGAACGAAATATCTTTATGAATGCCGGTGGAATTAGTGTAGGTACAAGTAGTGATGTGAAAGTATTTATTAGAAATAATGTATTCTATCAACAAAATTCACCTTATGAACAATACGCCGTAAAGAACTGGGCTAGTTATTCCAATTCTGAAACGATCGTAGAGTACAATAGCTTTCTGTCTAGTGACCGGATTGCTCTTAGGCTACCAAGTGGTTATAGCGACAGTAAAATAACCGCTGCAAATAATTATTGGAATACAAAAGATCCAAAGGTCATCGAATCTATGATCTATGACAAAAGAACTGATCTAGCATCTGCTGATTATATTCATTACAGTCCTATATTAAGTAAACCACATGAATTGACTCCACTTGTTGATATAAGGCCACCTAGTTGGCCAAAAGAGAGTCAACTTACAGCTACAAATATCGGGCAAACAAGTCTCACTCTAGAATGGACACCAGCTACAGACAATGTAGCTGTTACTCATTATCGAATATACAAAGATGACACCTTACTTGCTACTGTCTCAGGCCAGCAAAATAAATTTAAAGTAAAGAATTTATCTCCTTACCAAACGTACCGCTTTCGGATTGAAGCAGGAGATAAAGCAGGAAATTGGTCCGCAAAGAGCCTAAGGCTTTCTGTCAAAACTACTGATACTACAAGACCTAGGTGGCCTGAAGACAGTCAGCTTACAGCTTCTAACATTAAACAAACAAGCTTGACCCTGAACTGGACCCCAACTACCGACAATGCAGCGGTTTCTCATTATCGGATTTACCTAGGAGACGAATTACTGACCACCGTTTCTGGAAAGAAACATTCATTTACAGTAAAAGGCCTGGCTCCTTTTCAATCTTGTCGCTTCCGAATCGAAGCTGGGGATAAGGCAGGAAATTGGTCCTCAAAGAACCTAAGACTTTCTGTTAAAACTACTGATACTACAAGTCCTAAGTGGCCTGAAGACAGCCAGCTTACAGCTTCTAACATTAAACAAACAAGCTTGACCCTGAACTGGACTCCAGCTACCGACAATGCAGCGGTTTCCCATTATCGGATTTACCTAGGAGACAAATTACTCACTACCGTTTCTGGAAAGAAACATTCATTTACAGTCAAAGACCTGGCTCCTTCTCAATCTTACCGCTTCCGAATCGAGGCTGGGGATAAAGCGGGAAATTGGTCGAAAAAAGGACCTAGGGTATCTGTAAAAACACCTTAACATACGGTTAATTATTTTATGTATTTGCTATTAGAAAAAGAATAACTAAAAACGAGGACCAAAATTCCAATTTGGTCCTCATTTTAACTAGAACGAAGAATCATTGTAGTCACTCTGTAAAAAGCCACTCATTAATATCCTCTTGATTCAACATGTGGCACCTTTCATATAAACCCTTATTCTAATAATTGTTTATTCTATCCCTTTCTATTAGCAGCCTGCCTTCCAATCGAGTAATACTCAACCCCCGCATTCTCCATGTCAGAAACACTATATATATTCCTTCCATCATAGACCAAAGGGGTTCTCATAAGCAGCTTATATGATTCTGGTAAAACAGCTTTGACCTCTCCCCATTCAGTAAAAATAAAGCAGACATTTGCATCCACTAATGCTCTCTCGACACTCTCCACATACGTGATTCTACCTTTATCGCTTTCACCTTCAGGATACAACCGGGCAAAGTTATCCTTCCCAACCGGATCAAACGCATAAATATCTGCTCCTTGCTCTAACAGCAACGGAATATTCTCCAACGACGCGGCCTCGCGCAAATCATCTGTGCCTGGTTTAAATGTTAACCCTAATACAGCTACTTTTAACCCGTTAAATGTAATCAGTCTCTTTCTAGCCTTTTTATACAACATCGTCTTTTGTTCTTTGTTCACGTCAATGGCTGCTCGAACGGTTTTCAGCTCATATCCATTTTGCCTTGCTAGATTGTCTAGCGCTTTTGTGTCCTTAGGAAAACAAGATCCCCCATAGCCAATTCCAGCATTTAAAAATTTACCACCAATACGCTCGTCAAAGCTCATTCCTTTCGCAACATCTTGAATATCCGCTCCGACTAACTCACACAAATTGGCTATATCGTTCATATAGGAGATTTTAAGAGCTAGGAAATCATTTGATGCATACTTAATCATCTCTGCCGACCTGCGGTTGACCGAAACAACTGGCAAATGAAATGGCTCATAGACTCTCATAAGGATGTCTTCAGCCCATTTACTTTCCGTTCCAATAATTACCCTTTCTGCATAGAGAGTATCATGTACAGCTGAGCCTTGTGCTAAAAACTCAGGATTCGAAGCTACTTCCACTTTCACATCATTGATTAAAAAGTCTTGTATGAACTGTTCGACCTTATCATTTGTACCAACTGGAACTGTGGACTTAACGACTACTAAACAATCTTTCACTACTGACTCAGCGATTTGTCTTGCAACAGTAGCTATATAAGATAGGTTGGCAGATCCATCAGGCTGCTCTGGAGTACCGACACCAATAAAAATAACATCTGCGTCCTTATAAGCTGAACGAAAATCAGTCGTATAATCAATTCGACCCTCAGCATAATTCTTTTTCATCAGATCTTCTAAGCCTGCTTCATAAATAGGAGATACCCCTGACTTCATTAGATTCACTTTTGCTTCATCAATGTCGACACAAGTGACTTGATGGCCTACTTCTGCAAAACAAACCCCTGCAACTAATCCAACATACCCTGTTCCTGCTACTGCTATTTTGTACATAGTTCCTCCTACTTTTCCCTATATGTATTAGATGAAGCATACGTTTTCTACTATGCAAAACTACCTCTGTCAATTACCTTCCAATCCATTTTATAACAAAATCAACGATACTCAAAGAGCCTACCTTTTCACTACTGAACGATATTTAACGCATTACCGCATTAAAGTACGCATTCAAATAAATAAAGCCGCCAAGCTATAAAGCTCAACGGCTAATAAATAAAACTCATAAAATCCTAAGCAAATGTTTACTGCTTCTTATAATACTCCACATACCAATCAGCAAACTTCTGTAACCCTTCCTCAATCGATGTCTTCGGCTTAAACCCAACAGCCTTTTGTAATAAATCGGTCGATGCATACGTAGCCGGTACGTCTCCTGGTTTAATTGGCTCAAAGTCCTTTTTAAATTCAACTTCTGTCCCAGTAGCTTGACTTAAACATTTCTCCAACGTCCCAATGAAAGTCATCAACTTCTCTGGATTGTTATTCCCAATGTTATACACAGTATGCGGAACAGACTCAGTAGAAGGCTTCCCGATCAAACGCTCTATTCCTTCGACAATATCATCAATATAAGTAAAATCACGGTAAAGGTCATTCTCAAAGTCACCGTTATTAAAGATCTTAATGGATTCACCAGCAAAGTACTTATCAGTAAAACCAAAATAAGCCATATCCGGTCTACCCATCGGACCATAAACCGTAAAGAAACGAAGTCCCGTAGCTGGAATCTTATAAAGGTGACTATACGTATGAGCCATTAACTCATTTGATTTCTTCGTTGAAGCATAAAGAGATACTGGGTTGTCCACAAAGTCTGTTTCTTCAAACGGTACCTTCTTATTTGCTCCATATACAGAACTTGATGAAGCATATACAAGATGATCAACCGGATAGTAACGACAAGCTTCAAGGATGTTATAGAACCCAATAATATTACTTTGAATATATACATCCGGATTCTCGATCGAATAACGTACTCCCGCTTGAGCCGCTAAATTCACAACAACATTCGGCTTGTTCTCTTCAAAGATCTTCGTAACTAATTCTTTATCCGAAATATCTCCTTTAATAAAGTTAAACTTCTCAAAAGGCTTTAGTTGATCTAAGCGAGTATGTTTCAAATTCACATCATAATAATCATTAACATTATCTACACCAATTACGTTACAGCCTTTTTCTAATAATTTCTTAGACAAGAAGTAACCAATAAAACCTGCTGCTCCTGTAATAAGGTATGTTTTATTAGGATCTAACGCTTTGTAATTCATTACTATTCGGCTCCTTTACAGCTTCTCTACTCGCTGGCTTCCGACCAATCGAGTGATACTCCACCCCTGCTTCTTGCATGTCAGCAACTTTGTAGATATTTCTACCATCATATACTAAAGGAGTTCGCATTAAACTCTTATACGCTTCAGGTACCACTGCCTTTACTTCTCCCCACTCCGTAAAGATAAAACACACATTCGCATCTTTTAATGCTTCTTCTACGTTATTTACGTAATTAATGGTACCTTTTCCATTTTTCCCTTCCGGATGTACCTTCGCAAAGTTTTCAGCACCCACAGGATCAAATGCGTAAATATCTGCACCTTGTTCTAATAACAACGGTACATTCTCAAGGGACGCAGCTTCACGTAAGTCGTCCGTTCCAGGTTTAAACGTTAATCCTAAAACAGCTACTTTTAAACCACTAAACGTAATAAGCCTGTTTCTAGCTTTTTTATATAGCCTTGTCTTTTGCTCTTTGTTTACATCAATTGCAGACTTAACTGTTTTTAGATCATAACCATTCTGTCTAGCTAAGTTCTCCAATGCTTTTGTATCTTTAGGGAAGCAAGAGCCGCCGTATCCAATACCCGCATTTAAAAATTTACTGCCAATACGTTCGTCAAAGCTCATTCCCTTTGCTACATCCTGGATATCTGCACCTACTAATTCACAAAGGTTTGCAATATCATTCATGTAAGAGATTTTAAGAGCTAGGAAATCATTTGATGCATATTTGATCATTTCTGCTGATCTTCTATTTACAGAAACAATTGGAAGGTGGAATGGCTCATAAAGGTTCATAAGAATGTCTTCCGCCCATTTGCTCTCAGTACCGATAACAACCCTCTCAGCGTATAGCGTATCATGTACCGCTGACCCTTGTGCTAGGAATTCTGGGTTTGACGCAACTTCTACTCTTACGTCATTTACTAAAAAGTCTTGAATAAACTGTTCTACTTTGTCATTTGTTCCAACTGGGACAGTGGATTTAACGACAACAAGGCAATCTTTTTCAACTGATTCAGCAATTTGTCTAGCAACGGTTGCAATATATGAAAGATTAGCAGAACCATCTGGTTGTTCTGGAGTTCCTACACCGATGAAAATGGCATCTGCGTCTTTATAAGCAGATGCATAGTCAGTTGTATAATCAATTCGCCCTGCAGCATAATTCTTCTGCATTAACTCCTGCAAGTCGGCTTCATAGATTGGGGATACACCAGATTTCATGAGAATTACTTTTTCTTCATCAATATCCACGCAAGTTACTTGGTGACCTACATCAGCAAAACATACGCCAGCGACTAAGCCCACATAACCTGTTCCTGCTACTGCTATTTTGTACATAGAGATTCCTCCTGATTTTTGATTTATTACATCTGTAACCTATAAATAAGCATAAAAAAACGTCCCTATCGAACTAAGAACGTTTACTTTCTAACTTATCGACAAATTTCAAGGAGTAACTAGTGGTTGCCCCCCTTATAATGGACAGATAGGATAGTATAAGATACGACATAATCACGTTATAAGGGGAGAGTTACATGACAAGAAAAAAGACACATTCACATAATCCTGTCGAAGTTAAG